>JAUSEP010000064.1 GCA_030650195.1 Candidatus Berkelbacteria bacterium
CGACAGTTTTTCAATCCAGTAATAGCAACAATATCGCCTGACTGAGCCTCATCAACTTGCAGGCGTTTGAGACCGTGGGTATTGTAAACTCGATCAATTTTGGCGGTTTCTCGCCATTGGTCCGGGGTACCGATTGCTACCGCCAGTCCAGGCAAAGCTCGACCGCGAGTAATTTTACCGATAGCGTATTTACCTTGGAAATTATCCCAATCTAGGGCCGTAACTAACATCTGGAATGGCTGTTCATGAGCAACTTCAGGAGCGGGAATGTGTTTTAAAATAGCGTCAAAGATTGGTGTTAAATCCGTATCTGCACTTAACTGTTCAGTTGTTGGGGCGCTTTCCCAGGCTTTACCTTCGCGACCGATGGCGTAATAAACCGGAAATTCTAATTGAGCAGCGTCTGTCGCTAAATCTAAGAATAGATCTGATGTATCACGAAGAACTTTGTCGATCTGGGCGTCAGATTTATCTATTTTGTTAATTACTACTATCGGACGCAAGCCTAGCTCCAAAGCTTTTTTCAAAACAAATTTAGTTTGGGGCATTGGGCCCTCTTTGGCGTCAATTATTAAAAGAGCGCCGTCGGTCATCTGTAGAGTTCGTTCAACTTCACCACCGAAATCAGCATGTCCTGGTGTATCAACAATGTTAATCTTAACCCCTTTATATGTTACGGCAGTGTTCTTGGCCAAAATCGTAATACCACGCTCACGTTCCTGATCGTTAGAGTCCATGATCAGCGTCTGGCTCATTGCCGCTTCGTTATCACGGAAGGTGTGGGATTGCTTTAAAAGACCGTCCACTAGGGTGGTTTTTCCGTGATCAACGTGAGCAATTACCGCGATATTACGTATTGGCATTTTATTGGACGAAAGTTAGAGCCTTTCCTTTTTGATCAGCTCGACCAGTTCGACCGATACGGTGGATGTAGTCGCCGTAGCTTTGCGGTAAATCGAAGTTAATAACATGCGTGACGTTAGGGATATCTAAACCACGAGCGGCAACATCTGTTGCGACTAGAATCTGGGTTTTATTGTCTTTGAATTCGTTTAGAGATCTTTGGCGTTGAGATTGGCTCTTATTGCCGTGAATTGAGGTGGCACTAAAACCACGCTCAGTCAAAGCCTCACAAAGTCGTTCGACACCGTGTTTAGTTTTGCCAAAGATTAACACTTTCTTGCACTCGTCTTTTCCTAAAAGTTCGTGAAGAAGTGTCATTTTATGGAAATTGTCGGTGAAATGGATAACATCTTGATCGACGTTAACTGAAGTTTCTCGTTTTTTAACGCTAATGGTTTCTGGAGAACGTAAGAACGAGTGGACCATATCTTTAACTTCCGGTGCCATAGTAGCGGAGAAAAAGAGTGTTTGGCGATTAAGCGGTAACTTTCCAACCAACATTCTGATGTCTTTGATAAAGCCCATGTCAACTAAACGATCTGCTTCATCAATAACTAGGTTTTGAACGTCGTTCAAGTGAAGTGTTCGACGCTCGAAGTGATCTTTAAGACGGCCCGGAGTACCGATAATGAACTGTGGACGACGTTGGAGCGATCTATCTTGGTGCCCGTAACCGTTTCCACCGATACAAACTGCAGAGTAAATCGGCAGTCCATAGGCAAATTCTTTTAATTCTTCATCAATCTGAACCGCTAATTCGCGAGTTGGAACAATGATTAAGGCCTTTTGGCTCCGATCAGAGAGCATTCTGTGGATTAAGGGCAGTAAAAATACAGCCGTTTTGCCCGTACCGGTATCTGCCAAACCAATAACATCGCTTCCAGCCATTACAAAAGGAATTGCTCGATCCTGAATTGGTGTTGGGGTTACATACCCACGTCGGATAACACGCTCCACAATCTGGTTGTTTAAACCAAAGTCGTCAAAAGAATGGGTTGAAACGTATGGCAATTCAATCGGCAGGTCTTCCGATTTGTTGATATATCGTGACGGATGAACACCACCTGAGCCTGAGCTCGGGTTGCGACGGCCCGTTCGTTGCTGACGGCTTCTCCCTAAAGAGGGACGCCTCGAAGTTCTTGTGTTGTTATACATTTTCTAAAAACAGCCT
>JAUSEP010000067.1 GCA_030650195.1 Candidatus Berkelbacteria bacterium
GAAGTGCTGAATGAAGATTGAGATGGGGTTAATCGAAATAAAAACCGAGGAATGCTTAAGAAACGACTTTCACGTTTGGCCGGCACCCCACCCGGTTTTACTAAGTAAATATAACTATTCTGAATAAATATGTCGAGACTAAAGTATGTCAAATAGATTTTGGTTCTATCTAGGTTCACTCGTAATTGTAGCTGGGCTCTACTCTTGGCGAATCGCAAGTGTTAACGCCATAAACAACGAGGTCAGTAGGATTGAACAAACCGGCAACCAGGAACAGATTAAGAACATTACTCGTTACGTCGTAGCTCAATCAGATGATAAGAAATTAGTTAGTTTAGCTAAGCGTTTAAAATACGGGGATAAAGAAATTTTAAAAATTATTATTGATCGAGCCTACGAAATTAACCCAGGATCGCGCGATATCACCCTACTTGCAAGTACGTTCCATCCAGAGCTTAAAGACAGAGTTCCCGAACTAGATCCGCTATACAAAGAATAAGGGCCAGCCAACACGTGAGAGGTATTGACAACTACACAATGTTTAGGTAAGGTTTATATATACAAATGAGGTCAAAAATTATCAACATCTCGCTACCCGAGCCACTTCTGAAGGAAATAGATAAGTCGGCATCACGTGAGGCTCGAACTCGAAGCGATTTTTTTCGCCAAGCAGCCCGGAACTATCTATCGAGTCGGGCCGAACTTGACGTGCTCTATAAGTACGGCCGGGCACAAGCAAAGAAGCTAGGCGTAAAGACCGAGGCTGACGTTGCTAAGTTAGTCTCTGAATTCCGCGCTGGTAGATAAATGAAAATAGTGCTCGACACGAACATTCTCGTGTCGGCCTTTGCCGTTGGAGGCAACCCAGCTCGTATTCTTGATTTAGTTGTAAATGGGGAAGTTGACGGAGCAACATCAGAGCATCTTATTAGTGAGCTAACAAGAATCCTCGGCGCCAAGTTTGAGTTTGATGGTCAGCAAGTTAGTAGGATTGAAAATATTATTCGCACCACATTCACTGTCGTGGAATCGAATGGAAGCCCTCCTGCAATATCTCGCGATCCAGACGACGACCATGTCTTGGAACTTGCTAAAAGTGCCGAAGCTAATTTCATTGTCTCTGGCGACAAAGACTTGTTGATACTTGGACGATATTTGGGGATTTCAATAACAACGGCCAAAGATTTTCTGGCAGAAATTACCGACACCATTGGCTAATCTGAATATTTTAGAGGTACTCCTAGTCTAGTTGGCTTAAGAAACGGCACCCTACTTGCTAGCTCGTTCCATCCAGAGCTTAAAGACAGAGTTCCCTAAACTAGATCCGCTATACAAAGAATAAGAAAAACGTTGCGGCAATTATTAGGAAGCCGTAGTATAAAAATATGAAGTTTGGGAGGGTGTTAGTTACAACCGCCCTGGTTGCGGTGTTAGCAAGCAGTCTTTTTTCTGGATGGGTAACCAGATCCCCCTCTCCGTTCAAGCCCCCCGTCGCCCAGGCCGAGACTGATTCATTGCCCCTGACAAAAGAGCAGGCCGTGGCTTGGTGGGCAGGATTTGGCACTCACAACGGAGTCGGGATTTCTATAAGCGAGTGGCAAGATACACCACCTCACTTCACCCTCCCCGCAGACTCAACCAATGACAGGAATCGGCCCGAATTAATATTTACTCTCGCGGCAATTCACGGCACCTACACTAGCTACCTCTTGGGATATGCAACGGCTTTGAGTCCCGTTAACTTGTCCCGGATGGGAAGTAACGTTGCCTGGACTATTTGGAGCGCAAAAACATCCGACGGCAGTACCGTGCCCAATCTGATTGCGGTTGGCGACAATAAAGGAGCTCTTGGCGCTGGTGCCTCACACTGGGAAGTATATTGGATTCAGGATCCCAGTTCAGCGGTCGACGGATCGGCCGCTACAAGCAACCCAAGCGACTCCGACAAAGTCGTGTCCCTCGTGATGAATGGGGACGGTGGGGGATCTGGAACTGATACTTATCAAAATCTTTACCGGTACCTTTTTGACGAGCCTATTTCGGGAGACGACTGCTCTGGTGGAAGAGAATTCACAACTGGCCCAAAACTAGGCGACCCACCTGCCCCAGTCAAATTAACAAGAAGCGGTAGACAAATAGAAACCCTAAACAGTAACTGTATTAATGAGACTCCAAGCGGTTGGGGCCCGTGGTGGGGAATCACTAATATAACCAGTCAGGCAGGAGACGCAACCGGTGGCTGTAGCATAACTGGGATAATCGGTAGCGTTACGAACGGTATAGGTATGATTTTCGTCAGGTTGATTGGCTGTATGTTGGATTACCTTGTGTCTAGCATCGCTGATCAGCTTAAGGATTATATGAGTACCGTCGGGAGTATCTCAATGAAAAATGTGGAGCTTATTCCCAAAGCAATGGCAGACAACGGAAACCCAATACCTGACGCTTCTACGGATACTACCAAGACCACTAAGACACCTGTTAAGATAGACCAGCACCTCGTTGGGGACTTTGAGAGTGAACTCAAGGCCAAGGACGGCGTTATCAGGCAGATCTGGGGTATATCAATGAGTGTAGTTAACGTCGTCGTAATCCTGGCTTTGTTAGCGATTGCTTTCGCCAACATTCTCCACCTCAATATTAATACTTACGCCGCTAAGAAAGCCCTGCCAGCGCTTGTTATCGGAGTGGTGATGGCTAATGCAAGCCTGTTGCTTATTAGCTTTTTGGCTGATGTGGCTAACGCCGTTTCTGTTTGGGCGGCTGATATTGGAACAAATTGTGCCTACAGCGGAGATGGGCCAGGTAGGTTTGAGTCGATGAATTGTATCCCTAATTTACTTGGCTCCGCATTTCCTAACGCTCTTGGTAGTGCTTTGATCGCCCCAATTGTTTTAGCTCTCGCAACAGGAGCCACCGCAGCTGCGGTCACGGGAGGAGCGGCTCTCCCGATTGTTCTGATTATCGGAGGTGCGATTGTCATTTACTATATATTTCTGCTCATTGCTTTCCTTGTCGGCTTTATAAAACGAATTGTTATTTTATATTTTCTGGTGATGGTTTCGCCAGTAGCGTTTGTCGCCTATGGTGTACCGAGCTTTCAGCAGTATTTTTTTAAGTGGTGGGACAGCTTCTTGCGCTACCTCTTTCTTTTTCCAATAATCCTTTTCGGTATGGCGATGACTGTCCTGCTGGCTAACAAGCTCGGGGTAGCGCAGATGACGAATATCTTCACCGTTCCAGGGATCGTCAGTATAGCGCTAGTTCTATCGGCTGGGTCTTTGGTAATAAAATTGCCGAAGATAATAACTAAGGGGGCAATTGACGCAGGAGCCCTCTTCAAGAAGGCGATTGGTGCCGCACCGGCTATTATGGGCGGTGCCAAACTTGCACACGGAGCTGGTACAACCTGGCAGGCAAATAAGCTGCAACAAAGGCGAAAAGAACTTATACCTAAGATTGCGCGAGCCTCCACGGCCGCTGAAAAAGCCGCTCTAACCGCCCAGCTAAAACAGCTTGGAAAGAAAAGGATCGGGGTTATGAGATCTGCTGATAAATGGCAGAAAAAATTTGAGACTGGTCAAGGTTTGTCGACTCTATTCGGCCGCCCCGAACTTCTGAAAGATGCCTACGATGCGCGCGTCAAGCGAATGCAAAAGAATGATTACATTGCGGCCATGACCAAAACTCACGGGATTCCAGGTATGATCCGAGGCGAAGAGGAAGAGGCAATCGTCCAGCGAGAACTGGGGTTAACCGAACTAAAAGATGCCACCACCCCCGGTAAGAAACTTGCATGGATCAAAACTCTGGGCAAGGGTCATTTAGAGAGGGTTTACGACAAAAAGAACGACGATAAGAACCTGGAAAAGATTTGGGGAAAGCGAGCGAATAATGACCCGGTAAAAATGGAGATGCTACGTCAGGAGTTTGGAGAAGTCCAAAATAGAGACGACATGATTAAATATCTTAAATCACTTGGGGTCGCTAACCCGAGGCAATGGAAGATTGGTGACTTGATGAAGGCAGGGTCTCTCGAGAGCGTCATTACCAGAGATCTCCGCCGGGTCAGATTCTTCGACAAAGGAGATCCGTATGCTGTTGATGCCGAAAAAATTTCCCAAGTCGATCCTCGAAGAACTGGGGGAGTGCCCTTTGGTACGGCTCCAGCTGGAGCTAATGCCGGTGGTGGCACTAATGGGGCGGCCTACCAGCAGGTAATGAGCGACCAAGCTCAGCGGGCAATCGATCAAGCCAGCAATATTCGAAGTGAGGTTGCCCCAGAAGTCCATACCGCCGCTCAAGAAATAGCGAGCCAATGGAAAGATGCCCTGACAGATAGTACCAACTTTTCACAGTCTGACTTGGAAGCCCTTAAGGAAAAGACACAGGCTATGTTAAGTGGCGCATTAACAATCGACGACGAAAGCATTAAAAGTCGCCTGTCAAACATTACTGACCCCTCTACTTTTGCTGACATTACTGAAAACTTAGTTCATGCCTTGAATGCCGGAATACATGAGGCGAATTTTAATACCCCCGAAGCTCGGACAAGTCTTGAGTCGCACATGGGTGATGCCTATCGCAACGAACAGGCAATCCACGAGGCTGGACTACAGATAGAGGCTTCAATCAATCCGGCCGAAATTGCCGAGCTACTTCAGGGTTCGCAAGAAGAAGTTATCAACCGGTTGGCCACAAAGTTTGGCGGCCAGATTGAGACACTCGCCAAACAAACTAATCGCGCGCCCTCCCAACTCGACCCAGCTAGATTTGCTCAAATACTCAAAGAGTCTCTCCAGCAAGTTATCAGCGGACCAAAAAGTACTAGTTTGAAATCTGCCATAATATCTGCCCTTTCGACTCACGCCAAAGAAGCAAACATCCAAGGCTCATCGCAAGTTCGTCAAATTGAGCAAGCGATCCAAAGGAATCAGAGGGGAGACACTGCCCAGACGGGACCGACAGAGCCTTCTTCTCCCCCTGTTCCGCCTACTCCTGATTCACCAACGGACACTCAAACAGGTAGCTAGGCCAGATGGGTGGTGAAACCTTAACGTACCAGCAAGAAACTGAGCCGAAACTATCTCCATTCGATCACTTGGTTAGACTTTGCCAGGAGAATAATCTACCGCTCAATGCTGAGCATATAGCCTGGCTAGTTCCTGACATCAGCATTAGGGATTTAAAAAATCATGAGGTAGGCAAAGAGTTTGGTGTTGAGCCAGCGGCAGTCTTAACTGACGATGAGTTGTTGCTCGATCCGAAAGTAGAGAGCTGGTCGCCAGAACGACAAAGCTATTTTATGGGTCACGAGTTTGGCCACTGCATAGCTGGCTATCTTGAGACTACGTCTCCAGAAGAATGGGCGCAGTTGATTAGTCTTGTGGGCAAGCTACCGGTTAGTGAGTCCTCCCACTACATTAGCTACCTGGACAAGAAGCTACCAGACGACCATCGCGAAGAGAAAATGGCCGGAGAGAAACTAGCCGAACTAATCACCCAATTTCTTAATGGTGGCGGAACATTTGCTGGAATGATTTCAACGAAGTTACTAACATTTCCCGATCTACCGATTACCAACGAAGGGGGCTATCGGCAACTACTGGAACATGCGCAGGAATTTGAAAGTCGTTTAAATGCTATTGGTGTCGATGGAGATCCAACTGACCTACTCCTTCAGTGCCCTAAATTAGCCCCTCACTACGAAGCCTGGAAAGCTATCCGAGACTTGCTGAACGACGACGAGACATTCGCCTCGCTTGAAGCAGCTATCAGTGGCCCAGAAGAACGCATTAGATACCTCGGTGAAGATATGCTAATTGACTACCCGGAAATGATAGAGCATATCCCAGATCCCGTTCCAGTTGTTCCAGAAGTTAAAGGCACTACCGATAACCCACCTCTGAAAAAGCCGTTTAGCTTCCTGAAGTTTTGGCAAATCTACGGCGACTAATTGCCCAATAACGGCAAACCGTTTAGGGTAAAAGAGATGAGCTGGCTGTTAGATGAAATTGGATTCAAGCAACTGACCGATGAGGAAAAAGAGTATCTAGAGGATGTTGCCGCTGATACTATTTCAAATCGTGTCATAAATCGTGTTGCCGCCCTCTTCGATAAAGAACAGTTAGGATCAATACGCCATTTGTTTGAAAATGGTAGTGAGTCTGAAATAGCAGAGTTTCTTCGCTCTCACCAACTTAATTTTGACGAGCTTATTGATGAAGAGCTGGGGTTATATAGACAGGAAATGAAGATGGCAAAAGAAATGCTCACAAATTCAGATGGTTGAGGGTGGACCTGGTGGCTTTGATCCAGAGGCTGAGAACGACAAGCAACAAGGGGCTGATGCTCCTCAGCCGATCCCCAAGCCAGAGTCCATTCGTCCGGGCCAGAATGTCGTAGTCAGACGAAGCTCGGGCGAGATTGAACCGGGTTGGATCGTTACTAATTACTTTTACGCCGCGGGAAAGGTGGAGGTTACAAAGCCCGATCCTGACAATCCCGGGAAGTTTCTTGTCAACAATATCCCCCGAGACGAGTTCCTTAAACTTAATCCTGATCTAGGCGTTGAGTCGGAACAAAGTAGGACACCAGATTCGACAGATAGCGAGCAGACCCCCAAAGACTCACCTGCTCCCGAGGCGGAAGAAACCCCTGAGACCATTTATCCTAGTGGCCGGATGGAAGCACGGAGTTACAAGTGGGATGGGGTTCACGAGTGGGAAGGAGTTGTAGTCGGGGAGCGGATTCTTGTTTATAAAGAGACGTACCCAGATGAAATCTTATTTGGTGTTAACGACCAAGCGACTAGTGTCCATTACGGAACCTTCAGGAGTGAGGTAGCAGCTAAGAGAGCGGGTGAGCGTATTGCCCAGATCGAAGGTATCGATACATACGATCCCTGGGATTGGTTCGTCAGCGAACCCAATCGAAGTCCTGAGTCCAACGAATTGTCAGCTAAAATAAGGAGTATTCTTGACGAAGAATTGGCCTCTGATATTCCCGATCCAACCTCCTCCCTACCAGACAACCCTCCCGATGGTCGTCCAGTTGAAGCTCCTCCAGACAACGCAACAGCCCCCGACACCGACGACCCAGACTGGCGTAAGCCTTCGATTTTTGATCAACCAGAAGAGGATAGTAGAGAATCATATTCTCCAGGGGACGAACGAGATGTTACCCTCCGTCATGCTGTAAGCTACCTATTCGGTGCTGATCGAGAAAGACTAATGGAGGAGCACAAAGGCAAGGGTGCTACAAAAGTTATAAAGCGCAAAATTAAGGATCTGGATAGAATTAACTATATTGCCCACGAGGGGGATGAGTGGAAGAAGCTTTTTAAGCCCGATAAGTACGAGTGGATAAAGAGGCAGATCGGATTCGGAATAAAACCAAAGGCGGGACGAACAGAAGCAGAATTTTCAAAAAAAGAGCGAAAGAGGCTTGAGGAAGTAGCCAGATACAAAGAGGTTTACCGTTACCGAGACGAGGCGCGTAAACTGATGAAAGAGGCTCAAGTCGCTACACCGGAAAGAAAAACAGAGATCGAGCGTGAGCTTGATGGTTATTACGCGATGCTCATGAAACTTGCTCACGAAGATAGCTATAAGGTTGAGGTTGAGCTTACAGACAAGGCTCGCTACGCAAAGGTGAAAAGAAAGCGTGACGAGTCGCAAGAATCCTATCGCAGTCGAGCGAATAAAAAGTTACCAGGCTATGTTAAGGACATCAAGGTAAAACCGAGAGGAGATGGTGACGATCCCTCTCAGCTCAGAAGCCAGCGACCAATTCCGCGAGATGAAGGAAGCACTCAACAATGGGCCAGAGATATGCTCGAGGGAGAACAGAAAGGAAAGTTTAGGAGCGGTGTAGAGGGACCGATTAAGAAGGTGGAGAGTAAGTTAGGCGATCCGGTGTTGGCTGATAATTTGATTCTTACTTATAAGCTTCTATCAAAGTACAAGGAGGCGGATTTAAAGAAACTTGGTATCGAAATTAAATGTGAAAAGTCTCGTATCGTATACACTGAACCAGGAGGGGGAAAGAAAAAGAAAGGTGTTGAGGCGATAAAACCAAAGCTTGCCTCTCCTACCTACAGCATAACGATCAAGGCTAGAGAGGGCGAGTATCACGTCTTTACAATCTACTCTGATGGTTGCAATGAAGACGGGAAACGTGTTGAACGCCCCACTAAAAAGGGTGAGATTGTAGAGAACGTTTCTGTTCGACACACGGTTGTTAAATACCGGTACGATGGTGGCCATGAGCCGACAAGAACTAGTATTAATCCCCCGCTTGATAATGAGGGGCTAGTGGCTGGTATCACAACTCTTAGTAGCTTAGAGGCTCGAGTCGAAAAGGAGCTAGCTCCTAAAAGTGAGACAGAAATCGACAAAGAAGCCGAGGTAGTGCCGCCCGACAATAATGAAATCGACGACGTAGACGATAACAGCGAAGTTGATGATATATAGACACGGGATAAATTTACCTGTTCTATAGTACAAAATATTAATTGACCGCCACCAAGAAAACGGAAATATTGTTTTAGAGGAGGGTTTTTCTGGAAGTTAAAGTGCCACAGAACATAGATATGCAAGACAAGGTCATTGGGCCGTTGACCTTGGTAAAAATTTTATCTACAAATTCCTATGTGTTGGTAGTAGCACCCCAGTACGTTTGATCTCGTTTGCAAAAAAGTTCAGCCGGTCATCGAAGTCGTCGCTACTGATTGGATGTGGCTCTATCATGTCGGTCTGATCGTTGCGGAGATTCATTAGTCGTACTCTTTCACTTTGTCGGTCATCGCTAAAATCTGCTGAAACAACGCAAAGATCAATGTCGCTATCTGTGTGTGCCGTACCCAAAGCCTGCGAGCCAAAAAGATAGGCTCGTTCCAGGTTTATCCCCGACTTCTGGACCAGTCGTAAATATTTCGTTGCTGTCTGCACTGCTGCTTGTTTAGTCATTGATGGTTTTGCCTATGGATTGGTAAAGCTCTTCAATAATCTTCAGCCATTTCTCCGCATATTGCTCAGTGGCTTTGAGATGGAACGACAGTTTATAGTCATCATAACGAGCCTCAATATTGAAAGTCGTAATTTCGTTGAGCCACGCAATGGTCTCGGCCGATAGCTCGATTCCAGCTAATTTTGCCAATTTAACCAGATCGTGAGTCCGGAAAGGTTCTGCCCCCTTCTTAACCGAAATGCCCTTGAGTATTTTTTCCAAGCTTAGTTGGCCCAGGTAGAGCGACCAGGCAAAGTGTTTTA
>JAUSEP010000080.1 GCA_030650195.1 Candidatus Berkelbacteria bacterium
CAAGGTAGCAGCGGGACTTTCGGGCGACCTAAATTCGACACGTGGTCTCACCATACTTACCTGGGGTTCCTTTATTGCCTTTATTGCAATATTCACGATCGGCCGAATCTATTTGTAGCGCCAAACTCTTCATTTATCTTCCTTCATAGGGTAAAATTACCTCTACGGGCCATGGCGCAGTTGGTAGCGCGCGCGCTTTGGGAGCGCGAGGTCGACAGTTCGAGTCTGTCTGGCCCGACAAGCATTGACTTTTTAAGGGAAATAAGCTACAATCACGGCGATGAAAACTAAACTCATTGGTTTCGGAATGTTAGCGGCACTAGTAATAGTAGCCGGGTTTGGTATTAACCAAATTAAAACTAGCCCAAAGGTTACCCTTAGTGCCGAAACAATTCAGTATGCTCGTAGTGGTGTTCGGATTGGAGATAAATCTTTTAGTGTTGAATTGGCCCTAACTCCAGAACAACAGTCACTTGGTTTAGGCGAGCGTGACAATTTGGCTAAAAACTCTGGGATGCTTTTCGTCTTCAAACCAGTCAGTCAGGAAACTTTCTGGATGAAAGATATGCGTTTTGACTTGGACATAGTCTGGATTACTGACGGCAAAATTGTAGATATCTCACGACATGTTCCGGCTCCTAAGGAGGGAGCAAAAACCGAGGATTTACCTACCTACTCTCCTAAAACTGAGGTAGATCACGTTCTAGAGATAAATTCAGGGGAAGCCGATGGGATGAAGATCGGTGATCGAGTTGAGATTATTAACTCGTCTCAGGTCTAACCTTCGTGGATTTTCAGCCAAGCCATAATAGCCACACCGGCCACTATTGCCAGTAACTGCATAAGCGATCTGTACGGTCGCGTTTCTTTGTGAAGCGGAGGAAGTAGATCTACCGCGGCAATATAGAGGAATCCCCCAGCCGTTAGGGGAATGGCATAAGTTGCCAGAGTCTCTAGACGGCTGCCAAAAACCAAAGCCAGTACTGTTCCCAAAATTGCCGTCAATCCCGTAGCAAAATTTAAGAAAAGAGCTTTCTTGCGAGTAAATCCAGCACTAATAAGCACCCCGAAGTCCCCAATCTCTTGGGGTATTTCGTGCATTACTACAGCAATAGTCGTCGCAATTCCAAGGGGTATCGAAACTAAATATGAAACCCCGATTAATACTCCGTCGATAAAATTGTGTATCCCGTCGGCTACAAGACTAACGTAGCCAACTGGATGGATATGAATGCCTGACTCTTCGTCATGATGATGGTGCCAATGAAGGTATTTCTCGACCAAGAAGAAAGCTAAAAAACCAACCATAACCAGGTACGCAACAGTTAGCTGACTATCAAAAGAGGCGTAGGCCTCTGGTAATAAATGAATCAGGGTGTCACCAAAAAGAGCCCCTACAGCTAAACTGACCAAAACAAAAACGATTCGGTTGAGAATATCTTGC
>JAUSEP010000089.1 GCA_030650195.1 Candidatus Berkelbacteria bacterium
TAACCAACCAATCAGGGCTAATCTGTCGTAATTTTCGTTTTAAACTCATATTGCAGTCTTTCTTCGTCGTCTCTCAACGAACCGGTACATGGTATACCAAAATCTACTGTGAACCAAGTCCCAGGAACCTAATAATCGAACTGATTGGCCGCCAAATTGGGTTTTGAAGCGAGTCAGACCGGCGTGTGGATGGTTTTCGTTACCCTCTGGGGCAATGGCTAGGAGGTCGTAAACAGCCATTCCTCTTTTCTTAGCAAGCTTTATCGCTTCCCAGTGAGCCAGGTACGGCCCCATTAGACTTCGGTCTCCTCCAGAACCACCATACAGATAGCTGCAAACTCCGCCATAGAAGGAGAGCAGTAGAGCAGATAACGGTTCGTTATTTTTAGAAACAATAATGATATCTCCCGCCTTATTCTCCTCTAGAGTTTTAGCTAGTCTCTGGAAATACGGTAAGTCACGCCCCTGAAAATCGGCTCGCGCGGCAGTTTGGCCGTAGAGATTATAAAGTGTCTGAATCGAATTATCAGAAATCCCCCACTCAATTTTCAGATTGTGTTTTTTGGCAACGTTAATATTGTAGCGTCCCTTTGGCTTCATCTCTTTTAGAAGCTCCTCTTCAGGCTTATCTAGTAATACCCACTGCCTATATTCTGGTTGGACATCTTCAAATGCCTTCACTAGTCCCGCATGGAGTAGCTTGCTGGCGTGTTCTGGGCTCCATTGCTCTAGAAATTCAAATCTGGTGAATATCCTCCCTTTAGGTACTTTTTCATCGTCACTTCTGGAGACGTAAATTGCTTGATCGTTAAAAGGTATTCCGTGCTCAAGATCAAGTGGAATCTCGGGAAAATATAGTATTGACCGGCCAAATGGTAGAGGCCGAGTAAGGCCGTAGAGATCTCCGTATCTTTTCGACTTCCAACCACCGCTCTCTTTGAACTTTGCCCACCAGGAAGTCTGTAACATCGACTGGAACATATCTTAATATTATACTGCAATCTAACCTGAAACGCTGTAAGATGGGGCTGGTGAGGCTCAAGAAAAGACCCCGCAAGGACGAAACCTAGCAGGGCAACCTTTTCCAATCGTGATTCATACCTAATTATATAGCAGAATTAATGAAAATATTAGCAATGGAAACCTCCTGTGATGAGACAGCTGCTTCGGTAGTCGAGGCGACGGATAATGGCGAGCTCCGGGTTTTAACTAATGTTGTTGCCTCACAGCTCAAGACCCACGCTAAAACTGGTGGGGTTATTCCTGACGTGGCAGCTCGAATGCACACCGAGGCACTGACTCATGTCCTAGACCAGGCAACCGAAGGTAAAAAACTTGCTTTTGATGCTATTGCTGTAACCAGCGGACCTGGTTTGATTGGGTGCTTACTAATCGGTCAGTCTGCCGCTAAAACAATCGCTCAAGTGACCGGAAAACCTTTTTACCCTATCAATCATCTAGAGGGACACCTTTACTCGGCTTGGTTGGGTGATAACCAACCAGAGCTACCGGCTTTGATTGCAATAATTTCTGGCGGTCACAGCGAGCTCGTTCTAATGGAAAGACATCTTCAGTACAAATACATTGGAGCAACCCGTGATGATGCTGCTGGTGAAGCTTTCGATAAAGTTGCTCGTTTACTTGGCTTACCGTACCCAGGAGGACCTGCAATCGATCACCTAGCCAGAGAGGGTAACGCAGATGCTTACAAACTCCCAATTTCACTTCCTGAACACGGTAATCTAGAATTTTCTTTTAGTGGTTTAAAGGCGGCTGTAGCCGGATTGGTTGGTAAGCTGCCCGATCCAATACCTCGTCATATTAAAGCTGACGTGGCTGCAAGTTTTCAAAAAACTGTAGCAGACACAATTGCCAAGAAAACGGTTTGGGCATTAGAAAAGAATCCCGAAGTTAAATCTGTTTGTTTAGTTGGCGGAGTTGCAGCTAACGAGCATTTGCGAGTTCGGTTGGAACAGGCTGTCCATATGTTCAGTCCTGAAATTAAGTTTTTTGTGCCGGAGTTTAAATACTGCACTGATAACGCCGTTATGATTGGTGCTGCTGCGGTCTTCCACGCACAGTATGGTAGACCAACTCCGTGGCAGAATATGGTCGCTGACCCAAATTTGTCACTTTGACCTACAAACAGACCTGGCCTGGGTGTACAATAGCTTCGATGAAGATGGAAGTCACTGACTATACAACTGTTATAAATCGGGAGAAGCGGCTTGGAACCGAGGAGGTTTGCTATACAGCCTACGTGCCAGTTTTAGGCGTAGCGACCGAAGCTGACACTGCCGATGAGGCCAAAAAAGCTATCGAGAAACTAGTCAACTTTCATCTTGAGTCACTCGCTGATGAAGGCGTCGAGGTACCTATTGAGAGTCCTCGATCTTTGGTGACGACTTTCCGAGCCGAGCTACCAGCTGGCGCCAAGTTTAGCCGCTAATCAATGGGTCGGTTTGGGCAGGTCAAGCCAAAAGACTTGTCGAAGTTTTTTCAGCGCCGGGGCTTTGTCGTCTCCAGACAATCCGGTAGCCACCAACGCTTGAAACATCCCGATGGTCGAGGAATTACGATCGCCATTCACAACCAGCCCATTGCTCCTGGAACTTTAGGGGCAATCCTTCGTCAAGCCGAGTTAACCCAAGACCAATTTCAAAAACTCTGGAAGTAAAAGTAAGAAATGCCCCGCTCGACTTTTTCAGGTTCAGGGGTACAATTAGGTAATGGAAGTCAATCAAAAATTGTATGGGGCAGCCCAGGAATTGTTAGCACAACATCCCGATCAAGCAGTTAGCGCCTGCTACACTGAAGACGGTCAAATACTAACCGGTGTCTCGACAGAAAGCCCACACGACCAAGCGTGCTTGTGTGCAGAGACCGGACCAATCTGTGAGGCCCAAAAGTTGAAAAAGAAAATCGTTGCATCAATTTGTATTGCCAAAGAGGACAAAACCGGGCGAGTAATAGTTTATACTCCATGCGGTATTTGTCAGGAACGCTTCTTTTTGTTTGGTGAAGATCTCCAGGTCGCTATTCCCCAAGAAGACGATCCTACCAAATGGCAGTCCGTCCCACTAAAACAAGCCCAGCCGTACTGGTGGAAAAAGGCAAAGCTTGGATAGTCTTGCCAATGCCTGAAATCCCTACTCGCTACGATCACTCTAAAGAACCTGATACTTACGCTCGGTGGGAAGCCGAGGGGCAGTTTGTGCCGTCGGGTAAGGGTGAGCCGTACTCCATAGTTATTCCGCCACCAAACGTTACTGGAGACTTGCACTTGGGTCACGCTCTGACATATGGGATTCAGGATACGGTAGCGCGCCATCAACGCCGTTTGGGTAAAGATGTCTTAGTTTTGCCTGGCATGGATCACGCCGCTATTGCTGTCCAGGCCTTGGTGGAAAAGAAAATTCAAAAAGAAAAGGGGTTAAGTCGTAGCCAGATTGGGAGAGAGAAGTTTTTAGAAGAAGTTTGGGAGTGGATACGGCACTACATGCCACGTGTCGAGAGTTCTCTCAAAAGATTTGGGCTTTCTGCTGACTGGAACCGGTTTCGTTTTACGATGGACGAACACTCAAAGCTTGCCGTTCGTACCTCTTTTGTTCGTCTCTATGAAAAAGGTCTCATCTACAAATCCGAGTTTATTATTAACTGGGATCCGAAGATGCAGACCACTATCTCTGATGACGAGATTGAATATATTGAAGAAGCGACCCCTTTTTACACTTTTAAGTTTGGCCCTTTTGAGATTAGTACTGCCCGACCAGAGACTAAGTTTGGTGACAAATACATTGTTATGCACCCTCGTGATAAGCGCTATGCCAGCTATATTGAAGGTGACACTTTCGAGTGCGAATGGATTAACGGCAAGATTACTGCCACCGTCATCAAAGACGAGGCTGTTGATCCAGAGTTTGGAACGGGGGTAATGACAATTACTCCCTGGCACGATAAAACAGATTTTGAGATCGCTACCCGTCATAATCTAGATAAAGTTCAGGTTATTGATCAGTTCGGTAAATTACTGCCGATTGCTGGTGAGTTTGCTGGACGAAAGATCGATGAAGCAAGAAAAGACATAGCCCAGAAGCTTAAAGAAAAAGGATTGCTCGTAAAGGTTGACGAGGGCTATCGTCACCGTGTTGCCGTAAGCTACCGGGGCGGTGGTAAAATTGAGCCACAAATTCTGCCGCAATGGTTTATGAAAGCGACTGCCGTTAAGGAGGCCGCGATCAAGGCCGTCAAGTCTGGGGAAATTAAGTTTACTCCGAAGAATTTAGAGAAACTTTACTTTCATTGGTTAAAAAATCTTCATGATTGGTGTATCTCTCGTCAGCTTTGGTGGGGCCATGAGATTCCTGTTTGGTACTGTGTCGGTACAGATAAAGGACAGTGCCTTCCTGAGTGTAGGGAGCCGATCGTTTCGATAGAGCCACCAAAGAGCTGCCCTCACTGTGGTAGTAGTGATCTCAAACAAGATCCTGATGTTCTAGATACATGGTTCTCTTCTGGTCTTTGGCCGTTCTCTACCTTGGGGTGGCCAAATACAGAGGCCCCAGACTTGTTACGCTACTATCCAACGAGTTTCCTGGAAACAGCCCCTGAGATTATCTTCTTCTGGGTTGCTCGGATGATAATGTTAAGTGAGGCCCTCACGGGTAAAATTCCCTTCAAGCAAGTTTACTTCCATGGTTTCGTTCTCGATGAAAAGGGCGAGAAGATGAGTAAGAGTAAAGGTAACGTAATGGATCCGATGGTTATGATAGACAAATACGGATCTGACGCTCTTCGTATGAGCTTACTTGGAGGCAACTCTCCCGGTACACCACAACGCTACTCAGAACAAAAAATTATTAAATACCGTAACTTTGCCACTAAGGTTTGGAACGCAAGTCGCTTTGTAGTGATGGAGACCTCTGGTGCGAAAGCCGCATTACCGAAAGTGCTTGATCACACAGAGGAAAAGTTTTTTGAAAAGTTAGCTAAACTAGAGACTAAAAACGAAAAGAACTTTACCGCCCTTAAACTATCTGTAGCCCTAGAGGAATTGTATGAGTTCTTTTGGCATGATTTTGCTGACCAGTTCCTGGAGTACGAGAAAACTGCGATGAGAGAGTCGACGGATAAGGGTCGATCCGACCAATCAAAATCTTGTTTGTTAGTTGCCCTGAAGCGTCAGCTAACCCTATTGTCGGATTTTGCTCCATTCCTCGTTGATACGATTGAGCGAGAAGTGCTGAATGAAGATTGAGATGGGGTTAATCGAAATAAAAACCGAGGAATGCTTAAGAAACGACTTTCACGTTTGGCCGGCACCCCACCCGGTTTTACTAAGTAAATATAACTATTCTGAATAAATATGTCGAGACTA
>JAUSEP010000090.1 GCA_030650195.1 Candidatus Berkelbacteria bacterium
AAAGCTTGACGTAACACCGTACTAGGTTCTTCACACCAATTACAACTCCCATTGCGGCTATCACGATACTCCAGCCGAGAACCTGTGTAAACTCCGTAGTCAAGCGCCTTTTCTAAACTACTCTGGGCTGGTAGTCTTATTTATAGGGAGGGAAGTATTCAACACATCAAGATCGGTATTTCAGGTGCGGCCGAAGATATCTGTTCAAAAGACGCTTTTAAAAAGGCCGAACAGCTAGGTTTTTACTTGGCCAAACGAGGTGTGGTTGTTGTTACTGGTGATACAACTGGTATTCCACTTGCTGCAGCCAAAGGTGCAAAAAGAGGTGGCGGCTTCACTGTTGGCATCTCGCCCGCTTCTAGCTACTTGGAACACGTTAAGAAGTACAAATTACCGTACAAATTCATTGATTTTGCGATGTATACGGGATTTGGCTACTCCGGCCGGAATCTTCTCTTTATTCGCTCTACCGACGCAGTAATATTCATCTGTGGCCGGATTGGAACACTAAATGAGTTCACAATCGCTTTTGAAGATAAAAAACCAATCGGTATTTTGACTGAAAGCGGTGGTATCTCTGACGAACTAGACCACCTTCTTACTCTAGCCAAGCGCGGTCGGGCCGGGATTGTTTTTGATAACGACCCAGATAAACTTGCGGCCAAAATTATCAAGATGGCCCGACAAGACATCGGCCGAATTGACGGCGACACAATCTAATATGACTAAGGTGAGTTTCTTCGGCGCCGCTGGAGAAGTAACCGGTAGTAATTTTTTAATCGAGACAGATACCGATAAATACATTGTTGACTGTGGTTTATTCCAGGGTAGAGATACAATTTCTGAATTAAATGACGATCCGTTGGCTTACAACGCTGCCGAGGTAAGCCATGCTATGGTCACTCATGCTCATCTCGACCACATCGGTCGCTTGCCAGTACTGGTTAAGAACGGCTATCGTGGCCCAATTTTTGCAACCGAAGCGACAATAGAACTATCAACAATTGTTTTGAAAGACGCCTTGGGATTAGCGGAAGAGCGAAGTCGACGAGAAGGCGTGCCACTTTTGTACGAAGAAGTTGACCTAAATCGAACTTTTCAGCAATTTCAACCCGTTGATTATCACAAAGCCCATCGCTTAAACGGTGGCGATCAATTCACTCTTTACGATGCCGGCCACATTCTTGGGTCTGCCTCAGTTTTACTTGAAGCTGGTGGTAAAAAAGTAATCTTCTCTGGAGATATCGGGCACTGGCCAAGTCCCTTACTCGCTACTCCCGAGTCCCCGCCCGCAGCAGATTTAGTCGTAACCGAAGCCACTTACGGCGGCGAAGAACACGAAGGTAGTGATAATAGAGTGGAAGTAGTTAAAAAAGCTCTTGAGTGGACAAGTAAAAATAACGGAGTACTTCTGATCCCCGCTTTTTCAATTGAACGCAGTCAAGAACTGCTATTTTTACTCCACGAACTGTTTGAAAAACATCAGTTACCAAGAATGCCTATTTTCCTAGATTCACCGCTGGCTATTGAAGCTCTAGCAGTATTTGAGCATCATATGGAGCTTTACCGTAGGGAGGTTGTTAAAGACGAACACGGTGGGCACAATCTTTTTGATTTTGGAACTCTAGCCTTAACACCCACTGTTGAGGATTCCAAAGATATTAACGACGCACCGCATCCGAAGGTAATTATTGCCGGTTCGGGAATGATGGCTGGCGGACGGATTGTTCACCATTTGAAACATTACCTGTCACGACCGGACACATATTTATTAGTTATAGGTTTCCAAGCGCCT
>JAUSEP010000094.1 GCA_030650195.1 Candidatus Berkelbacteria bacterium
ACAGATCCAAAAACAAAAAATTTATGTGTAGTAGGAGACGACTTTCAGTCCATTTATTCCTGGAGAGGTGCTAACTTCCAGAACATATTAAACTTTCAAAAAGACTTTCCTGGCGCTCAAGTCTTCAAGCTCGAGCAAAACTACCGTTCTACCAAGACGATCTTGTCTGGTGCAGGACAGATTATTGAGCGAGTTAAAAGACGTAGCCAGAAAAAACTTTGGACAGACAACGAAGCCGGACCACCAATAACCATTTTTGAGGCCCCCAATGCTTACGGTGAAGCAGATTTTATTTGTAGCGAGATCAGAACACTTCGAGGTATGGGTTACCACTGGAACGACTTTTCTCTTCTTTATAGAACAAACGCCCAATCCCGTGTTTTAGAAGAAATTTTACTAGCTGAAGGTTTACCATACCGATTAGTTGGAGCAGTCCGTTTCTACGAACGAAAAGAGATTAAAGATATGTTGTCGTACCTACGTTTTATTTTTAACCCCGAAGATTCGGTAGCCATGGCTCGAATTATCAATGTTCCTCCGAGGGGGATTGGTCCAGTAACAATCAAAAAAGGTGGCGAGAAGTTAGAAAACTTTTTTCAATCTATGTCTAACATCCGAGACAAGGTCTTGGTAGCCACACCACTTGCTGCCCTAGAACTAATAATCAAAGAAACAAAGTACCAGAAGTTTCTTGATGACGGATCTCCTGAGGGAGAAGAGCGTTGGCAGAACGTTGAAGAATTACTCAACCTTGCAAGTGAGTTTGAGAGACTAGAAGAGTTCTTGGAGCACGTAGCTTTGGTTAGTGACGTAGATAACTACGACGGTACTTCCGATGCAGTAACGTTAATGACTTTGCATTCGTCGAAAGGCTTAGAATTTACCGTCGTCTTCATGACCGGTCTAGAAGAGGGACTATTCCCCCATATGCGTTCTCTTGAGGATGACAACGAGATGGATGAGGAGCGACGACTTTGTTACGTAGGTATGACTCGAGCCAAAAAAAGACTGTATATGACTCACGCCCGGTCTCGAATAATTCACGGTGGTCTAACGTCGACTCTACCAAGTAGGTTTCTCCGTGAAATCGACGAGAGTTTATTAGATAGAGTATAAGAGTTGCCGCCCCCGAGAAGGGGGCGGACATAATACTTCTGGTGCCGGTTGATTCACCGGTTGCGAGCTGATCGGATACGGTTTTCCTTTCGAAGGAGTGGGTTCACCCACGCCTTCCGGTAATGTGCCAATAGCCCTTGCGGCGGTTGTCGCCGCGCTCTCGGAAAAAGGTCTTGATAGCAGAACTCAAGGATCAGTAGTGTGTGCACTATCGCATTCCCTCCCTTTGGGATGAAATAATTTTATACCCTCAGGTCAAATCTTTCCATGCTTAGCTTGAAGTGTTACGGAGGAAAGTTAAAATAGGACCATGGATATCAAGCAAGAAGATCTCCGAAATCTTAGAAACGAGGTTCTGGAGAGGGCGAAGGCTATACATCAGATGATTAACTTAGCCGTAGTGTTGGGAGCGGGTTTTCTGGTTGCTTCGTTTTGGCTTGGAGAAAATATAACCGCCGATAAATTCCAAATATATATTCTACTAATTCCAATAGTTTTTGCTGGACTCACCTTTAATTACCAGGCAAACCAAATGACCTTAGAGGCAGTTGCAGGATATGTGAGAGGTATCAGCCCTGGCTGGGAAGATTACTACGGTTCCCACAAACAAAAGGTACAGCTAACTAGTTTTTTAAAAGTGTTACCGCTACTGCTACCGCAGTTACTACCACTTTTCTTTTACTCGAGTCGGTTAATCCAACCCTTTTTATGGTGGACGGATATAGTTCTGTTTCTACTGGTTTTGTTTAACTTCCGGTATAAAGCCTTCAGATATTGACATTAGTAGTGCGTTCGCTAGTGTAGAAACTACGCAAAACAATGACGACCACTGGTAAGTGGGGGGCGGGAACTTTATTAATTACAGCACTGGGCCTACTGGCCTTTTTCACGTTATCCTTGCCAGAAGGCAAGAGTAACCAAACCTTTGCTCAAGACGCAACGTTAATTAGTGCAGCTACCGACTACCATCCGACGGATGTATTCTCTGTTGTTCACAAAGCAGACTCCCTTCCCCAGGCATTCCAGGCAGCCGGAGTTGATTACTTCCCAGAAGACAAAGTCTCATACTTTCCAGATCCAAACCTAGGTATCGGAACTGTTATTACTGTTCAAAGGGCTTTGCCGATAACAGTAGTCGATGGCAAGAAATCTCGGACACTACGAACCTGGCAGAATACTGTGGGGGATTTACTGAAAGAAAAAAAGATTGAACTCGGTAACGACGACAAAATAGCCCCAACTCTAGTAACGACGCTTACTAAAAACATGACTGTAACCATTACAAGGGTGGCCAGGACTAACGTAACTGAGACCGAAGTAGTACCGTACCAGACAAAAATTGAAAAAGATTATAACCAATTCGTTGGCGGACAAACTGTTTTGAAATCTGGGCAGAACGGCCAATTAGAAAAAACTTACCTTCTGATAAGAGAGGACGGTGAGCTGATAAGTAAAACGCTAATTTCAACAAAAACAACTATCTCTGCGGTTACGGCCGTTGTCCGTCAGGGCGGTCTCAACCCCGTGCCACGGCAGTGTATCAGCATGAAAGATTGGGTAGTCGATGCTAGCATTCGAAACGGGATCGATCCGAACGCACTGTTCTATCGACTAGTTAGAGAGAGTAACTGCCATCGCAATTCCGTTGGTTACAAAAACAACGTCCCAAACTATTACGGACTTTTTCAGTACGAGCTCGGTTATTGGGCGAGCGCCTCGGCCAAAGCCGGCTACGCTAATGCCGACTGGACGGACGAGAAGGCGCAAATTTATACCACGGCTCACCAGTGGGGTCACGGTAACCGTGGTCGCTGGCCCAAACCATAGGACTAACTTTAAGGGCTAGTTTGGGGTAGGATACGGCCATGAAGCCGGCGGAAATATTAAGGGATATAAAAAAACTACCTAAGAAGTTATTAGGGCAGAATTTTTTGGTAGACGAATCTGTTGTTCGAGATATGATTTCTTCTGCAGATATCCAACCCGAGGATACCGTTGTCGAAGTTGGTCCAGGGCTAGGGGCACTAACCGATGAGTTAGCTAGCCAAGCCAAATTAGTGCTGGCAATCGAAATGGACCAGGAGCTGGTTAACTACTTAAGGCTTAATAAAAAGAAACGTAATATTAAGATTATTCATGGCGACGCTTTACGTATTGACTGGACCGTATCTCTAGACTCCCCATACCGAATAGTTGCTAATATTCCGTATTCAATCACTTCGCCACTTCTAAGAGAGATTTTTGGATTAGAGAAGAAACCAACTAAGGTTATTCTTCTTGTCCAAAAAGAAATGGCTATCAGAATCACAGCTGAGCCAGGTTCCAGCGAACGAGGATTTTTAACATTACTAACAGAGGCAGCTGCTAAGGCTAAGATTATCCGGACAGTTAAACCGGGTAGTTTTTACCCTCGTCCCAAGACTGACTCGGCAATCATAGAGCTAACGCCTTTACCTGAAAACCGAGCAGACAAGATTTATTGGCCAGCAGTTGAAGCTGGATTTCGCCATAAACGTCAAACGCTTTGTAACGCTATAAACAAAGACCTTAAACTTACAAAATCTGAAATTATTAATGTTTTAGATACCTCAGGACTTAATCCCTTGATACGTGCTCAAAACCTATCGTTCGCGGAATGGGAGATCGTTTCCCAAAGGATTGAAAAACTGGTAAAAAAAGGTTAGTATTCTCAGGTTCGCCAAAGGCGAAGAAGGAGACGTTCATGAACTCGTCTATTAACAAGGCCGTTGACTGGGTTGTGTACGCCACTATTGGTGTCGTTGTAGCAGTTGTCTTTGCTCTCTGGCTGAAGCTAGGGTGGCTTACCTGGCCAACGACACTGATTTTCGGCACTGCTACTTTTGTGACGAAGGGTTGTCTCACGTTCCGCGACTGGTACTGCGGCTTGCAAGAACCCGATCCAATGCAGGGCCAGGCAGAATCGTACGAGTAGTCAAATCGCGGCGGATGCATTCGCATCTGCCGCCCAATTTTAAACAAATGCTATACATCATCGCCACACCAATTGGTAACTTGCAGGATATTACTCTTCGGGCAATCGAAACGCTTAAAGCTGTAGATAAAATTTATTGTGAAGATACTCGTCGGACGAGTAAGCTACTTAACCATTTTGATATTAAAAAACCACTCGAGAGTTTTCATGAGCACTCAGAGGGGAAGATAGAACGGATTGTTGGAGAGCTAAAGAACGGAGATGAGATAGCCTACGTTAGCGATGCTGGTACACCAGGAATTAACGATCCAGGTGGTAAGCTCGTTGCTGCTGCCAGGACTGCGGGAATTGGAATTTCTCCGATTCCTGGGGTTTCTTCGTTAACTGCACTTCTTTCGGTAGCTGGTATCGCCGCAGATAAGTTTTGTTTTATGGGTTTTGTTCCAACCAAAAAGGGCCGAGAAACTTTTGTTAAAAAGATACTCTCCAGTGACGCTCCCGTTGTGTTCTTCGAAACAGCACCACGTTTTCACAAACTCCTTGACCAGCTCACTGCAATGGGAGGAGAGAGCCGTGTCTTAGTAGCTGGTCGGGAGTTAACCAAACAGTTTGAGCAGATAGAAGTTGGAACTCCGGAGGAGCTTAAGCTATCAGTCCCTGATCCTCGCGGTGAATTTGTATTGGTATTGACATAAATTTCTCCTAGGTTACTTTGAGGTCGTTGTTGGCACGAGCCCTTCTGGTTTCATACCGCGGCGGAGGGGGATTGTTGACGACGCCATGCACGGGGCCACCCATTCGGGTGGCCCTAGTACTTTAGTTTTACCCAGTAAGGTATAATTTGGCTGTGAAAAAGACATACATCACCACTAGCATTGCCTATGTTAACGCCGAACCACACATCGGTTTTTTGTACGAGCTTTTGGCAGGAGATGTGTTAAAACGCTATTACCAAGCGCAAGGTAAAGAAGTTTATTTCCTTACGGGTACAGACGAACACGGTATCAAGGTTGCCCAGGCAGCTACTGCAGCGGGTAAAGAACCGCAAAATTTCGTCGATGAAGTTTCGAAGAAGTTCGAACAGCTAGGCAAAGACTTCAATATCGACTTTGATTACTTCATACGCACCACTAACCCTGAACATCAAAAGTTTGTTCAAGAGAAATGGCAACAGTTGGAAAGCGCAGGAGTCTTAAAAAAGAAAAAATATAGCGGTCTTTACTGTTCCGGCTGTGAGGCATTCAAAACCGAAGGGGAGATTGAGGGTGGGAGATGCTCCGTCCACGAAAAGGAATTAGAAAAAATCGAGGAAGAGAACTGGTTTTTGGTTATAGAAGAAGAGAAAAAAAAGAAAATTGAAGACTGGATTAATTTCTCAGTTTACCCAGAGACTAGACGGCAAGAAGCGATAAATGTTTTGAAATCTGACTCTTACGATGAAATCTCGTTGTCTAGATCCAAGGAACGTTACGGTTGGGGCGTACCAGTACCAGGAGATGAAAGTCAGATTATGTACGTTTGGGCTGATGCGTTATTTAACTACATTTCAGCCTTAAAAATAAACAACAAAGAAGACCTTTGGCCGGCAGATATCCAGATTGTTGGTAAAGATATTGTTAAATTTCACGCCATCATTTGGCCAGCGCTACTGATTGCTTGTGGCTACGAATTACCAAAAAAACTACTTGTTCATGGGTTTATAAACTCTGACGGGAAGAAGATGTCCAAATCTTTAGGTAACGTTATTTCTCCGCACCAGCTCGTAGATCGTTACGGAGTTGAGGCTAGTAGATATCTGATATTCCGTGGACTATCTTTCTACGACGATAGCAATTTTACCTGGGCGGATTTTGACCATCTTTACAACGGAGAGTTAGCAAATGGACTGGGAAATCTAGTTGCTCGTACGATCGGGTTGGCAAAAAAGATTAACCTTAGGCCAGATTTTGCAAAAGAACATCCAACGAGTGGAAGTATTTTAGATTTTCGACATGACTTGATTGAATTGAATGCCTGGATCAATGAGTGCGATCAGAATATTTCAGCCAATAAGGTATGGGAGGAGACCGAATCTAAAAGGTCTAATCTTGACGGAATCTTGCGTAGAATTTGGACAATTGCGGGACGACTCGAACCGTACACACCAGAAACCGCTAAAGAAATCCGTCGTCAACTGACCGAGCTCGACTCCAAGCCGCTTTTTCCGCGTTTAGAAAAGTAGGGGCAGGGCACTTATGGCCCCGCCTTCAGATGGGTCTTGACCCGTCGGTAAACGACGGTGTCGGTTGATTGATCAGAGAGACTGTTATACATCGGTCGCCTTCTTGTCCGGGGGAAGCACTAGGAGCGATCCGTCTGGCAGGGTCTTCTCGACCGCATAGACTGATCCAAGCTTGGGCTCAGCCGGGGCCGGTCCTCTTGGAGTGTGCTTGGCGTGAAACTCCGCTCGAGTCCCATCGCCGTCGTCGATATCGCCTTGGAACAGTCGGGCCTCATGACTGGATATCTTTTTCAGCGCTCTTTTCGTGTACATCGCTCACCTCCATGAGTCGTTTGAGCTGATTGTAGCACACGCGGTAGTTGCTAGTGGGCCGGTAGCCGGTATCATAGAAATATGATTTCCGCGTTAATATCTGCGGTTTCAGCCGCAGGTGGGTTAATTGTAGACAAAGTCACTTTGTCTCGTCGCAGCGTACCCTTGAGAATTTTTATACCCGTTGTTTTCACTTTCCTTTTTGCCTTTACTCTTATTTTTACACCGCTATACGGCTACATAGACTGGAGCACAGCACTCTTACCCAACAATCTCTTCTTGATGCTACTAATGATTGTTATTGCAATTGCTTGGAACGTCTTGGCTTACCAAAGTTTGCAGCGCGAGTCGGTTCATCAACACGAAGTTATTCTGATGACCGGACCGATCGTCACGATCTTACTGGCAGCACTGTTTTTTCAGGAAGAGTTTAACTTAACGATTTTTGTTCTTGGTCTTATTGCTAGCTTT
>JAUSEP010000099.1 GCA_030650195.1 Candidatus Berkelbacteria bacterium
TCGGACGCGGATGTCGGTACTCTGGGCCTTTTCATTTTTTTGAAACTTGTCAAATTGTATTGCTAAAACGTTTTTGTCGTGAGTAAATTAAATAGATTTGTGGACAGAAGCTGGCCCGAAGGCATAGGTCCGGAGGTGCGCGGCCGGGGGAGTATCCTTGTCGGTCCTCCAGCGATGTTCAGTCCGTGCCTCCGCCGTTCTACGACGGAGGCTCTAACTGTCCTGGCTCATAGTTATAATGGTCGAAACGACAGGACTCGGACTAGGAAGTAAGTTATATATAATAAACATATGGAACCAACATTAATTTCTGAGACTTCTGACTACTACGTGATAAATAAACCAGCGGGATACTCAGTAGAGCTACATCCAAATTATCCGTCCATCACCGATTGGTTGGATGAGAAATACTCAGTAAAAACAAACAATAGAGATGCTGATAGATTCGGTATTGTTCACCGACTCGATGTTGAAACTTCCGGTGTTCTGATATGGGCAAAAAACATTCTCGCTCAAGATGATTTACAAAAAATCTGGCAGGGGAGAGCGGTTAAAAAAACTTATCTTTCGCTAGTAGTTGGAGAAACCTCATCTGAAGGAAATGTCGAATTAGCAATTGAGCGCGACAACCGCAACGACCGACAACGTGTAGTGTTACTTCCAAGCCTTAAAGCCCGCCCAGCTATTACAAACTACAAACGCCTAGCGGTAGGGGAGTGGGAGGGGGAGAAGGTTAGCTTAGTAGAGTGCCATCCAGTTACCGGCCGTACTCACCAGATCCGAGTACACTTACAGTCAACCGGTCACCCTATAGTCGGTGATGGAATCTACGGAAGTAAGTTATCCGATAAACTATCTGATTCCCTGGGTTTGCATCGGCAGTTTCTACATGCCTGGAAGATTGAGCTAGACGACAGTCAATTCGTAGCCCCATTACCCGAGGACTTGGAGAGGGTACTACAAAAATTACAAATCAATCTTCCCAGTTGAGACATAGGTTTCAATCTGTTAAACTAGGAGCTCATGAAGCACGCTGTGATTTTAGCTGGGGGAGTAGGAACTCGACTTTGGCCGTTCTCGCGCCGTAATTCACCTAAACAATTTCAGAGCTTTTTGGGCAAAAAAACTCTTCTACAACAAACCTGTGAACGCGCGGCCAAGCTGGTCGGTGAAAAAAATGTTTGGTTGGTTACGATAGCTGATCATACCGCTCAAGCCCAGTCCCAGCTACCCAACCTTGAGCCTGAGCAAATTATTTCTGAACCAAGCGGGCGGAACACAGCCGCCGCAATTAGCCTAGCGGCCCAGACCATAGCCGACATCGACGACGATGCAGTTCTAGCTATTTTCCCATCCGATCATTACATTGGGCTGCCAAAGGAGTTTCAAACTGTCTGCAAAAACGCTTTAGATTTTTGCGACAAGCACCAATCTACCTTGCTAACGCTAGGTATCCAAGCAACTGAGCCTAACACTGGATACGGCTACATAGAAATCGGTAAGCCCTTCCCCGGAAACAAAGAGAAGGTACTGTCTGTTAAAAGATTTCTTGAAAAACCCGACCTCAAAACTGCTAAACGATTTATTCGTAGTGGTAAGTTCCTCTGGAATTCTGGCTGCTTCTTTGGGGCCGCTAAAACACTCAACACCCTTTTTGTCGAGCATGCCCCACAGATCAATGAAGGAGTCGCTAAGTTCAGATCCGATCGAAAAGCCACAACCTACAAGTCAGTTCCGTCATTGTCATTTGATAGCGCTATCGTCGAAAAAGCAAAGCACGTAGCCGTTATCCCGGCAAGCGTCCAGTGGAGCGACTTAGGATCGTGGGAGGCGCTTTATCAAATTCTGTTAGAGAAGGGTGATACGAACAATATCGTAGTTGGGACCCACGAAGGAATAAATTCTGAAAATTCTCTTATTATTGGCCAGAACAAACTTATCGCAACCGTTGGTATTAAGGACGCCGTTATCATAGAAACAGATGAAGCTATCCTGGTCTGCAAACGAGACTCTGTTCAAGACGTTAAGAAACTGGTAGAAAAGTTAGATGAGCTTGGTCACCAGAAATATCTATGAGGCGTAGTTTTTGGATCGGACTTTTATTGATCCTGGCTGTCATCGGTTTATCGGGATATATATCTTTTCCGGCTACGGGGAAGTTCTTAGGTCGTAATCTGCCAGTCAGACAAGGACTAGATCTACAGGGCGGAGTCAGACTTGCGTATGAGCTCGATCTCTCCAAAACTGCGGACAGCGAGAAGTCTAACGCGATTGAATCTACCCGACAGGTTATTGAACGTCGCGTAAACAGCACCGGTGTCTCGGAACCACTCATTCAACCCGCAAAGGTGGGCTCGACCAATACTATCGTCGTTGAACTTCCAGGCATTAAAGATGTTCAACAGGCAACAGACCTAATCGGTAAAACTGCTCAGCTGGAGTTTAAGGAGCTAGACCCATCTAGTACCGAAAATGATGTTAAGTGGTTACCAACAGGACTCACGGGAAGACAGCTCAAGCGTGCCCAAGTAGGTTTCGATCAAACTACCAACGCCCCACAGGTTAGCCTGCAGTTTAACGATGATGGCAAGCGATTATTCGGTGAAATAACTGGGCGCAATGTTGGGAAGCAAGTAGCAATCTTTCTTGACGACCAAGTGTTGTCGGCACCAACTGTTCAACAAAAGATCGAAACGGGTGATGCCGTTATTACTGGTCAATTTACAGTCGAGCAAGTCAAACAATTAGTTAGTCTACTTAATGCCGGTGCATTAGACGTACCGATTAAGCTTATTGAGCAGCATACGGTGGGAGCAATGCTGGGCGCAGATTCCGTTAAGAAATCATTGGTTGCCGGTATCATTGGCTTGGTTCTTGTGGCTTTATTTATGGTATTCAATTACCGACTGGCTGGATTCATTTCTGTGCTGGCGCTGACCGGTTACGCCCTTATTACCCTAGCGTTATTCAAGATAATCCCGGTTACCCTAACACTTGCTGGAATCGCTGGTTTCATACTTTCGATTGGTATGGCAGTAGACGCCAATATTCTGATTTTTGAAAGATTGAGAGAGGAGCTAAGAGAGGGGAAAGTACTTAAGGTTGCGTTAGAAGAAGCTTTCCGTCGTGCCTGGCCATCGGTTCGCGATTCTAACGCTTCAACGATCATTACCTGTGTAATTTTGTACTACACCACCACTGGATCAGTTAGGGGATTTGCCTTTACGTTAGCACTCGGTGTAATCGTTTCTCTCTTTAGCTCAATCACCGCAAGCCGAGCGTTCTTGAGAATCTTAGCGATGTTTAAGATAGGGGAGAGACAACTAGAAAAAATCTAATGACAGAACATTACTTATTTTTAGGCAAGAAAAAGAAACTCTGGTTTACGATTTCAATTGCGTTATTTGTTATTGGCATAGTATTTTTGGCCATCTGGAAGCTACCGCTGGGCATCGACTTTAAAGGTGGAGCCCAGATAGATCTGAGTTTTGACAAGCAAGTGGGGGAGACCGAGTTACGAGAAAAGGTTAGTCAGTATCCTGATGTTAAGGGACTGATCGTCAGTAAAACTGACCAGTCGGTAATGACGATGCGAATGCTGCCAATAACTGATGATCAGCACAAGACTATTGTTAATAAGCTCGGAGAAGATTTTGGGACGGTAACCGAAAGACAGTACCAGCTTGTTGGGCCGAGCGTCAGCCGAGACATAACCCGAAAGGCAATCATCGCCGTTATTCTTGCTTCGGTATTTATTATACTTTACCTGGCGTACGCCTTCCGGGCTGTTACCTACCCTGTCTCATCCTGGAGATTTGGGGTAGTTGCAGTTGTCGCCCTACTTCATGACTTAGTGATTACTGCAGGAGTATTTGCAATCCTGGCTCACTTCTTTCACTTTGAAGTTGACGCTTCCTTCATAACTGCCTTGCTAACCGTGATGGGTTTCTCGGTTCATGACACTATTGTTGTCTTTGATAGATTACGAGAGAATCTTCTCAAGCACAAAGGAGAAGGGATTGGTTTTGAAAGTATTGCAGATATGTCCCTGAGTCAAACTCTTAATAGATCGTTAGCAACGAGTCTTACGGTTATATTTACCCTAACAGCCTTAACTATTTTAGGTGGGGCAAGTATTAGAGGCTTCGTCGTAACACTATTGGTTGGTATCGCTATCGGAACTTACTCGTCAATCTTTACCGCAACGCCATTACTAGTGGTGTGGCAAAATCGCGTTGACCGCCACGGCAAACACATCTAAGTTTGGCATTAACGCGTTTAGTAATGGCAATTTTTACCAGTTAGATGATGAACTAATCATCTAAAAATATATCTGCGCTTAAAACGCAAATTTGACCGTAAAGTGTATTTCTACAGGGTAGAAGCATATGCCTATACCTTGTAGTTGCTACAATGTTATGCTTATTTAGTAAGATGTCAGTACTAGGAAAACTACCGGGAGACTACGTCGCGGGATTTGTTGACGGAGAAGGTTGTTTCTACTTAACTTATCGAAGCGATACTAGGCATAACCGACCAGGTAGCCCCAAGTACTTCCGCTGGACACCTTATTTTGCAATTTTATTACGAGAAGACGATCTGCCGATACTCGAAGAAATACGAAACAGCTTGGATTGTGGAAGGATCTACCATATGAACGGCGGACAGGTAAGCTATGCGATTCAAAATCTCAATGACTTGTATGAAAAAGTAGTACCCTTTTTCACTGAGAACAGGTTAAGAGCAAAAAAGCGAATTGATTTCGAATTGTGGTGTCAAGCATTGAGAATTGTTTATAAAAACAAAGAGAATAAGAGATCCTGTTCTTTGGAAGATAATCAGAGGCTTGCATTCTTGCGACAAAAGATGAAGGAGCATAAAGCAATAGGGACAAAAGAATACAAAAACAATCCAAGCGTTAGTGTTAAGTTATGACCGACAATGTATATTCTGCGACATAAGATGCGGGAACAGGGAATTTGGGTCAAATAATCAACTTCGAGAGGGGGTCTCAAAAGAGTGCTAATTTCAGCTATTCCTACACTGCTCTCCCCCGGGCCCAGGCAGGGGAATTCGAAACAAAAATTTAAATTTAGACTATTCTCCGCCCGGGAGAGGGGAGGCGTTTTAACGGATTTCGTCTAAGGGTGTTAGGCCTTGGTCGTCAGCACTCTTAATCGACTCGCTAGATGGCTCCATTTGCACCTGTATGCCTAGCTGCTCAGCATCATCCCAGCTAATCAATTGGTCATTTTCTGAAGCCCCTCCCCCATCTTCAGTAGTTGGTGGTGTATTTTCTTCTGGAGCTACTCCCCCACTTTGGGTATTGATCTCTGTACTTTCAACGACGGGGTCACTTTCAATGTCGGCTTGCGTAGTAACTCCCCCATTCTCTGTTTGCTCCGTATCTTGGTTCCCTGCTCCCCCGTCTTCTGTCTTATTCTCTTGTGTTACGGCATACCAAGGACGATCAAACCTGTCTTTGATTATTTCCGTTTTCATGCCCGGTGGTAAGTTAGCTCCCCTGCCCGGCTCTTTTGCGACCGGCAATTTTTCTTCACCCTCTCCCCCATTTTTACTCTCGGATGATGGTTGATCTTTTTTCTCTTCGCCCTCCCCTGCTTTTGATCCCCCGTCTTGTCCGGCAAATGCATCTGTTCTGGTTTTTAACTCTTCGTAGGGTTGAGGAATCGGTTGCTTAGAAGGATCTGACAAATTTATTGGCGTGGACCATTCAGTGATGTAGTCCTCTACTTCTTCGACTGGACGAGAGTACATCTGTCTACTGTTAGCAATAATCTGTTCGGTTAGGTTGGTCTTTTCGGATCGT
>JAUSEP010000005.1 GCA_030650195.1 Candidatus Berkelbacteria bacterium
AAAGCCGCAGGAATGAGATCTATCTTTTTGTCTCGCGAAGATCATCCAAACGCAGTAGCTACAATCAAAGAGTTCAAGGAATTGCTTAACGCCCTAGACGAGCTTGTCTAAAGTTCTAGTTTCCTTCACGGTTCGGAGCAGTAACTTTTAGAGGCCGGGAATGAGCTACCTTAATCTATTGGATATTGAGTTTTGTCAGTAGATTACGTAAATTGGAAATACGTAACCAACTGGTGGTGATAGTGCTCATTACCAGTAGGTTACGTATTGACACAAAACGTAACCTACTGGTAGAGTAATAATTATGAGGATCCATTTATCAAATAACGACTACCTGCGAAATATCGACTCATTTTTGCGTAATTTTGATGCTTCTAACCCCAGCGAGCTTGCGGTAACTACTAACGATAAGTGGATAAGTGTCCACCCCGCCATTCTTACTCTCGTTGCGGCGCTAGGAATGGGAGTTAGCCCAAATAGGATAAACTTTGATGAGATTACTGCACGCTCTGGCCACTACTTGGAGAGTATGCATCTTTTTAAGATCCTGCATAAAGAATCTCCTTTTAAGATTACCAGCCATGAACCAGCCGGACGCTTTATACCCCTGACTCAAATCAAAACCCAAGTCGAACAGAGCCAGTTCATCTCGGACATGATCCCCCTACTACATCTGAAGCCCTCCCACGTAGATGCGATAAAATATACCGTGGGCGAATTAGTCAGAAACGTGCTTGAACACTCAGAATCCAGCAACGGGGCGATAGTGGCGGCTCAGTACTATCAAGAGTCTAATGTGATTCGTTTAGGTATCTGCGATACCGGAATCGGTATACGGCAATCGATCGGTCACGTGTGGCCAAATCACGCAAAAACCAACCTGAGTGCTATCAAATGGGCTTTAATCCCGGGAGTTTCTGGAACTACTATACGCGAGGGTGGTACCTCTGAAAACGCTGGAGCTGGCCTTTTTATTGTTAAGTCAATCGCCATGCTAACGAGAGACTATTTCATGATTTATAGCGGAAATGCCGTTTACCGCCTGCTGAAAAGACGTCCGGATGTGAAGTTGATTCGTCTTAATGCCGACCCAAGCAAAGACCGACATTCTGAGACAGAGAAAGCTCCTCATTTACAAGGCACGCTAGTAGCCATAGATATTTCTCTGGATAAAATTCACCAGTTTGCGCAAATACTTGAAGATATTCGGAAAGCTTACTCGTCGGCAGTCCGCGAAAGAAAAAAGGCACGTTATCAGCAACGCCCTAAATTCATTTGACTAGAATGAAAACAATTAAAATCCACAAATATGTTGGTGTTTTCGCCGAGGACAAGGATGCCGCACGCAATTTGCGAACTCGGGAGATTCTTCCCGCTCTCGAGACGGGTCAAGCGATTATGCTTGATTTTGCTAATGTAACTGGCGCAACACAATCTTTTATCCATGCCCTCATTAGCGAGGTTATTAGGTTGAATGGCCCTGAAGTGTACGAACGTCTCATTTTCAAGAATTGCTCACCGGAGATACAACAGGTGGTAAATATCGTGGCTGATTATATGGCCGAAGGATAACTGCTAATCATAAGATGAAGTATTTTGAGTTAGCCGAGGAGGAGCAAGAGATACTCGACTCAGTGGAACGAGGCGAGTGGAAGTCAGTTGAGGATTTGAGCAAAACTAAAAACAAGCTACGAGAGACAGCGCGCGCTACCCTCAACAAGACCAGAAACATCAATATTCGTCTTTCAGAACGGGTTCTGCAGAAGCTGAAGGTGCGGGCCCAACGAGAAGGCATTCCGTACCAAACTTTGGCCGCTTCAATCCTTCACCGTGACACCAACGGACAACGTTAGCTCGACATTTCCAGGTTCGAGAGTACAATTTGAGAAATGGCACTCCATCCTCCTAGACGTATTTCGAGTACCGAAGGTCTGGGAATCAACACCGAAAAGCAGCTAGATTATGTGAGTGGGTTACTCGCATACGGAACAGAAACTTGGGGCGAACTAGAGAAACCGTGGCGACAAGACAATACGATTATCGCTCTTCCGGGTTACGTTTGGAGGACTAGATGGGAAGTTGGCAAGCCTTACATAATCAATAAGTATTTAGATGACAAAGGAGAGCTTATTGGTATTTACTGCGACATTACCCGTCCCGTCGAGAAAACTGAAGATGGTTTCGCTTTTGACGATCTCTATTTGGATGTTTGGCAGATTCAAGGAGGAGAACCGGTCATTCTTGATGAAGAAGAACTCGAGGATGCGGTAAAAGCAGGTTATATAAGCCTAGAAGAAGCCAGCACTGCACGCTCAGAAGCAGAGAAAGTAAAAGAGCTCTTGCTCACTAAGCCAGGTCTACTTGAGTTCTAACGTCCTCCACGATCCAAAGTAGAAGTGTATAGTGATACCAATGGAAAATAAAACAAACGGTAATTCGAATACGGCAAAGTTAGTAGTAATAGGCGCGAGCGCTGCGGCAGCAGTTGCGGCATATTTCTTTCTGGGGCCTGACGGCAAGGCGCATCAGAAACACGCCAAGGCATGGGCAATAAAGATGAAGAGTGAAGTAGTAGAGAGACTGGAAGCGGCACGTGAAGTAAGCGAGCCAGCTTATCACACAATCATCGACGGCGTGGCGGCCGAGTTTACCAAGGCAATGAGCGGTGATCGCAAAGATATCGACGCTTTGGCGGCGGATCTGAAAAAGCACTGGAAGATGCTCGCTGATGCAGCAGGATCGAAGTCGTAGAGAACTGTCCTTGTATTGCCTGTGAATAGGTACATGCTGAACAAAAGGAGCAAAATATGGGTTGGATTGTATTAATTATAGTTGGAGCAGTAATCGGTTGGGTTGCGAGCATGATAATGAACACGGACGAGCAGCAGGGTGCTCTAGCCAATATTGGCATCGGTATTGTTGGTTCGTTGCTGGGAAGTTGGCTATTTGGTTCGGTGTTGAAGATTGGTACCGCTACCGTAGCAGGAGAGCTTAGTTTCTGGGGGATTGTTTGGGGAGTAGTCGGATCGGTGGTACTGATTATCATCTTGAAGGCCTTAAAGGTACTCAAATAATGCCTATAGAAGTTCAAAAAGAAGTTACCAGTGCCAGCGAGGGTCCGGTTTCTGACCAAGTCAGTCAAACTGCTACCACCGCTCAAGTCTCAACGAACGCTGAAGTTCAGGACGCTCACTCGGATCGGGGTAATGCCTGGATATGGTATATCGTCGGGATCATCGATCTCTTGCTAGTGCTAGATTTGGTATTCAAATTGTTTGGTGCCAAGGCCGTTGGTTTTACCAACTTCCTTTATAGCATTACCAATTTCTTCGCAGCGCCGTTCCGAGGAATATTCCCTAACCCAAATGTAGAAGGAGCTCACTTCGATACCGCCGCTTTGGTGGCGATCGTGGTCTATATTCTAGTCGGATGGCTAATCTCCCGCCTAATTGACCTAGCGACAAGACCGGCCGGCAGCGCCAAGGCTTAGCTCGACGTTTCTAGGTTCGGGAGTATAATCTAGGAATGTATAACCACGCACCAGACGACTATATTTGCCCGATCTGTATAGCTATAGAGGGTATTGAAGATGACCGGACGATGATCCGAAAATCAGATATTGTTTACCAAGACGATTTAGTAACCGTTTTTATTGGCTCGTTCTTTGTTGCCGACAATCCTGGTCATCCAATTATCGTGCCGAATAAGCATTACGAAAACTTATACGACCTACCCGACCCAGAGGCACATCAAATTATTTCTGTCTCGCGACTAATTGCCCAGGCGCTGAAAATAAGCCATTCGTGCGATGGAGTTACGATTAGACAGAATAATGAACCCGCAAGCAGTCAACACGCGTTCCATTATCACATGCACCTATTCCCTCGCTACGATGGGGACGACTTTGACAAGAAAATAAGTACAAGTCGAAAAAGTACGGCGGAAGAGCGGCTACCATACGCTGACAAATTACGAGCCGCTATTAAGCGGGTGCAGAGTTAGCTCGACATTTCCACTTAGGCTCGTCACCATTAATTAATGAGCGGGACAAGAAAAATCTTTCTGTTTGTTGCCTTGCCGTTAATAATCGTCTTTGGTGCCCTAGCGGTTTACCTCTTCTCTAGCAACTTCACCGGGCAAACAACATCCTCGACAACTAAGGGAACTGCTTCTGAAAAAGATGAGCCCCCAAAGTTGAAAAGTCTTGGTTTCAACCTGGACTACTACGACCCAGTTACCAATCGAGCCGGTGACTTTCACTTCACCCCGGGATTGGCTAAGACGTTAAGTGGTGACCCTAACTATCAAAAGTTTATTTGGAGCGATTATGGCATTCAGGATGCCCGAAGTCCTGACGATCCAACTAAACGTAATGTCCAGCCAACTTTCTATTTACCCCTAGGAACAAAAGTTTTGGCACCGATTGATGGCGAGGTAGTAACAGTCAAAACTCTTTATTCGAACGATTACACGATTTGGTTTGCAACCAATAAAAACTACACTTGGAGCTATGAAATGGAACATGTCATTAATCCGATCGTGAAGGTTGGGGATAAAGTGACCGCAGGTCAAGTGGTAGCGGAAGTGAGTACTCACAACTCAGAGTTCAATACCGGTTTTGGAATTGTGGAAATCGGCCTCTTCCACCCAGTAAATAATGAGCCGACGCACTGGTGCCCGTTTGCTCACTGGGACGATTCGATTAAAGAGGAGATGGGCAAGAAGATCACCGCCCTCCACGCCGCCTGGGAAAGTTACTTGAATGATGAGTCAATCTACAATGATGCTAATTACCCGGTGCCTGGTTGCGCTACCCTCGAACCATCCAAAGGTTAGTGGCTCGACATTCGCGGTTCTAGCGATCCCTACGGTTCGTAATAAAGATCTAACACTCTGCGGCCAAGCCGTCGACATATGAACAGCAGTTTTTTATTTTCACAAAAGTTAATTGGCAATATAATTAGAACTTATTTAAAAACTAAGTAAAATTAGACTTGATGAGTGAAAAGGGGTTTTCAAAAGTAATCTTGTTGGGCATTATTGCCGTTCTTGCCTTAGCTGGGGGGATTTTGCTGTTTCTAGGAAGAAACTTTCCCAACACGGATAGCAAAAAAGCGGAAGAGATAGCAAGTAAGGCTGAAAACAATTATTTTGAAGACGTATCACAGTTGCCTTCCTGTGGAGATAAAAAGGAATTGTTTACCGCACTACCACTAGCGGTTGAGAATTTTACAACAATTGATCCCCTGGGACTTGTATCACCAACAGCACATACATTTCCGGCTCCCCACATATATTTTAGAATTAAAAGAGAAGGTACTGGCTTCGATGCCCCCGTGGCCAAAGTTCCGTTATACGCACCGGCAGATATTACGCTCACAAAGATTAATCTAATACGAGCCGTAAACAGTCAGGAGTTTACTGACGATGCAGCTGTCCATTTTGCGCTCTGTTCGGAAGTTAAGGCATACTTTGACCACGTGGTTAATTTAGCTCCAAGACTACAAACTGCTTACGACACAGCCCCCGCTGGTAATTGCGACGAATATACGCTTACTTACAAGAGTGGGCCCGTTAACTGGAAAAAATGTGACAAAAAAATTGAGCTGATTATTTCCAGAGGGGAGTTGATTGGTTATGCGGGCGGGGGGCAAGCACAAGCGGCGCTTGACTTTGGGACGTTTGATTCGAGAATTAAACCCAACAATTATGCAAGCTCCAAAAGATCCTTTAGAGACGAACTTCCATATAGTGTTTGCCCGCTTGATTACTTCTCAGATAATCTGTCGGGTTTCTATAGGCCAAAACTCGGGGGATACGGATTGTCCCAGACAAGCGACGCCATTATTTCGTCTCCTACTTGCGGGAAAGCTCTTCAAGACATCCCGGGCACTGCAAAAGGCAATTGGTTTGTGCTAGGTGTCGACACGGCCAGATCTAGTCATGAACCACCTCACTTGGCTCTAGTGCAAGGACACATCCAACAGGACTTACAAGTATTTTCTAGTGGTGATTCAACCCAAAAAAGCGGACTAGGTTCTGGGGTGTACTACTTCACTCCCTTGGATTCGGGTTTGGTTAATAGAGATTTCTCGCAAGTTAAACCAGATGGAAACGTTTATTGTTACAACACAAAAAATAACTACAAAGAAGATGAACCTACGACAATAATTATTCAACTCACAAATTCGGAAACCTTAAGAATCGAAAGGGAAGAGGCGTCCAGTTGCAATAACGGCCCATGGACTTTTGATAAAGAGACAGAATTTGATAGATAGAAGGGCTTAGCTCGACACTTCCTGGTTCGGGAGTAGCGCTTCCATTGACAAAACATATCTTTCGTCATAACATCTAATGTATGAAGTATCTCAGCTGGGACGAAGCTAAAAATACCCAGTTGAGATTAGAACGTGATGTATCTTTCGAAGATGTGGTTACGGCAATTGATGATGGGCGGTTACTGGATAACACTGCTCACCCAAACCAAGAGCGTTATCCAGGTCAAAGGTTTTATATTGTCGACATAGAACATTATGCCTACCTTGTCCCCTATGTTGAGGACGAACAAAAAATTTTTCTTAAAACAATAATCCCAAGCCGTAAGGCAACAAAAAAATATATAATCGATAAATAAATAAGAATGAAATACTACGAGTTAGATAAAGAAGAGGAGCAAATCGTCAAGGACTTTGAAGCTGGCAAGCTGGTGCGTGTCAAGGACTTTGCCAAACATCAAAAGGAGCTTCGTCAAGCAGTTCGTGCTACCCTGAACAAGACAAAAAACATCAATATTCGCCTTTCAGAACGGGTGCTGCAGAAGTTGAAGGTACGGGCACAACGAGAAGGGATTCCTTACCAAACCTTGGCCGCTTCAATCCTTCATCGTGACACCAACGCACAAAATTAGCTCGACACTTTCTGGTTCGAGAGTACAATTTGAGAATGAATAACAACACGCCACTTCCTGTTACACATCGTATATACGCCAGGATATTTGAGCTACTTGAGACTTACCCAGGAGGTCTGCATTGGTCAGAGCTACTATTAAAAACCAAGGGATCGGACGGTAGTTTTCACCCCAAAACGGTCAACGGCTGTATCTGGAAACTGATCGAAAAATTTCCCGACAAAGTCTACAAACCATCTAAAGGACTTTTTCAATTGGTGAAATACAAAGCAACTATCAGAGGTGATGACCCCACGAGCTAGCTCGACAATCCCGAGTTCGGGAGTAGAATACAGTTGATGAAAATACTATTGATTGTCGTTGCTGTCCTAGCGGTTTTGGTTTTGGGCAAGGTACTTCTAGACGACAAAGATTCCCAACCATCACCATCAACCACTGCCACCGAAACGCCAGACTCTCCGGCGGCCGAAGTAACGGAAGAGTCATCAAAGGCAGATCTTATTCAGGTCAATTCGCCCAAAACCGGCGATCAAATCACCAGCCCGGTCATTATTACGGGTAAAGCCAGGGGGGTATGGTACTTCGAAGCCAGTTTTCCGATAACGATTTTAGACGAGACCGGCAGAGCTCTTGGACGGGGTCACGCCGAGGCCAAAAGCGATTGGATGACAAGCGAGTTTGTTCCCTTCACAGCATTAATAACATTTACGCAACCAACGACTAAAACAGGAACAATTCTACTAGAGAAAGATAATCCCTCCGGATTACCAGAAAAAGCAGATTCGATCGAGATCCTCATAAAGTTTTAGTGACTGGTTCGGCTCGATATCCTCGGGCTGGGGAAACTCAGAACGTAGCGCAATAGAAATACGCCTTCAGATTGACCGCGTCATCGGTTCGGTTGTAGACGGCTGTCGTCCACTTGGAATTATTGATGTTGAAGTACGAGGAGAAGGCTTCGGCTTTAGAGGCAAAGCCACCCATAATCGCTAGTCCGCTATCGCAAGATTTGGCTTTAGTCCACGTCCATCCCGTTGGAACGCTATCTGTAAGAAGGGTCTGGACAACACTTACGCTACCCCCTGAATAACAGTTAGTTAAAACTTTAAGTGTTCGATCACCCAGGACTTCGCTTTCCGCATTCACCCGCCATCCGTTATCAACTTTGGCTGAAAAAGTAATTGCCAGTTCGTTCTGAATGTTGTCAAAACCACCGCTAACAACAGTACTACCGCTTGGGCAATCTTTGTTAATAGTCCCGTTGCTTGTGGTAGCGATAGTGGTAGTGGCAGTCGTAACACTAATTGAGCCAGGGACGTTGTCCACACATTGCGCAAAGACAAAAACATTGGACGAGCTCAAGGTGCCGTTGACGGCTCTAACATACCAGCCGTTATTAGTTAAATAACTTGCAAAGAACCGAGTACTTTCGGCGGCGCGAAATCCACCTCCGACTGCGATTGTGCCAGAAGGACAAGTAGCCGTAACTGAGTCAAACGCCACAGCACCAAAGTTCTTTGAGTTCGTAACAGTGCTTAGAGCCGGCTGAGAAGCGACCGCGGTTGAACCTGAACCAGAAGATGATCCCGTTCCAGAGTTATCAGAGGATGAACCAGTAGTCCCGCCAGTCGAATCAACCGATCCAGATGCGGGTGAGCCAGTTGGATTACTTGCATCTTGCTCGTCGGCAATATCACCACCACTTTTTTTAGCAGTGGGAGATACTGTTTCGGAATCGGTAGCTACTGTGTTAGTGGTTGATGACGTCTGTCTCATAACTACCCAAGTCAACCCAATTAAAACCAGGCCTCCCAGAATTATCGCGAGCAGACGCTTTTGACTAGAAGTCCAATTTTTCATTGAACCAAACATCACATTCATCATAACTAAAAGAAATTAGAAAACAAAAACTTTATTGTCTGGGCTCAACGTAACCGGTCAGTCGAACTTCGTCGGAAGATTCATCGTAAGAACTCGAACGAACAAACTGCTCACCATTACATTGAAGTGGGTTTGCATCACGTTGGGATTTACTAATCATAAAATCCTCCCGGCTCTCTGCTCCTCGATCGATATAGGCTTGAAATAAATTATCTGGCAGTACTTGAAAATACGATACGGCCTGTTTGGTCCATGGGGCCAATCCTTCTATGGCAATATCTGTACCTTGTTGGGCGCCAATTACCCCAATCTGCTGTCCGGCTTTAACTTCTGTTCCGCTGTTGATGCCGTCAGATAAGTAAATATGAAAGAGTCTGACTTTGTATTCTGGGGCTTTATCGGAACGGATCCAAACTTGTTTTCCAATAGGAGTATTCTCTTCCGAGACGCTCGTAATTTTGCCGTCAACGGGACTATAAATCGAGATGTCAGTTTTTCCGTCTGGCGGTGGTGGTAGGCCGTTAGTGCTGTTGCGGCGCCAGTTATTGGTCGGGTCAGCTATCGGCGTAAAGTAGTGTTTCATGCTGCGGCAAGTTTCACCGTTAGCGGCGTAGTCGTGCCCAGCACCGGAGCGATACTTAGAAATTGAGCCGATGCGGCTTAAGTCTATAAATTCGGCTTGTATAAATTGTGGCGGGTTTTCGACATCAATACTGCCCACACCTCCACCCAATTTGAAGAAACCTATCCCAGCAACTAAAATTATGGCCACAACCAGCCCAACCCAAAACTTCCAGTTTCTCCACATACAACCAGAATACAGCATTTATCAATTAGTAGCTCGACATTTTCATTCTTAATCATTACGCTAGTTATATGAGCCGGACACGAAAAATATTTCTTTTTGTTGTTTTGCCGCTATTGGTCATGTTCGCAATTTTGGCGTTTTGGCTACTCGGCAATCAATCCACCAAAACTACCGGTAACAGTGCGACAACAATTCCCGCCGCCAATAGCTCGGCCAAGACCAAAACCAGCAAGTCGGACGGTCCAACGCTCAAAATCAAGTCTCTTGGTATTAATCTAGCCCCCTTCGACCCGGCGACGGGCATGGCGGGGGATTTGGAGTTCACCAAAACCAAGTTCACTTCCGGCATTCAGCTCTTGTTCTCGGATTTTGGCTATGTCATAAAGGCGGCCAATTCGGCTTCGGGCCAAGACAAATCCAATCCCCAACCCACGTTTATTGCCCCACTTGGCACCAAAGTAATGTCGCTGGTGGACGGCGTAGTGTTTAACGTGCCCAAGCTTTACTCAAACGACTACTCGGTACAGGTTTATGATGGAGAAGACGCCACTTGGGTCTATGAGACCGAGCACATTATCAACGTGACGGTCAAAAAGGGCGACAAAGTTAAGGCCGGCCAGGTTGTTGGGGAAGTCAGTGATTACTCCGCTCACGGATACGACGGCCAGGGGTTATTTGAAATCGGCCTGCTTAAAGGCGGGCAAACACCACAACATTTCTGCCCGTTCAGTTACCTCGATGAATCGATTAAAGACACCACCCTTAAGCAGCTCTCGGCCTTGATGAAATCCTGGGAAGAATACCGCGGCGACATGACGCTTTATCCGGACGAGTCCACTTACCCGATACTTGGTTGCCTCACCCTCGATCCGATTAACGGATAGATGCCCAAGACCCGTAAAGTTTTTCTCTTTATTGCTCTGCCGCTGGTGATTATTTTCGTGGCGGTAATCGTTTGGGCAACTAGGAACCGCGCTACGCCGACAAGGAGTAGCGCCACCGACACCAACCAGGAAGTCGTCAAGACGGACGCAACAAAGACTGAATTCACTGCCCAAATTTTCGACCCGTTGCTAATTAGCCACATCGCTCCGCTTGGCGAGCTCAATGGAGGGGGTTCGGAGTGGCAGGCGACGACAGGGGTGATGATTAACATCAAGCCGACCGTCGTCACTGGAGATAAAATGATTGACGTTTTTGCCCCGACGGCAATGACCCTTGAGTCCTATTCATACCATAAAGATCCACGCAGCAACGGCAATGCCGATTGGACGCTGATTTTTCGCGTCAACCAGAACATAACAATAAAATTCGACCATATTACCAAAGCGGTTGATAAGATTGTTGCCGTCACAACTTCAACACCGAAAGACCGTTCCAATGAAGAAGCGCCGAGAAGTAAAATTAGTTTTGAGGCGGGCGAGCTGATCGCCCAGACTTTCGGCACCAAACTTGCCCACAACTGGAATATTTATATGACCGATAAGACTGTGAAGAATATTTTTGCTAACCAAGAACGCTACGAGAAAAGCCAAATTGGTTACAGATTCATTAATGGCGCCTGCCCTTTCAATTACTACGAGGAAAGCATCAACGCAGGTTTTATTGCCCTGATGGGTGCAACCAAAGCTGGGCAGTCTCCTGATTGCGGCAACCCCTCAAACGACGTACCTGGGATGCTCTCTGGAACCTGGTTTTTTGATGAGCAGATTGAAAAAACCGAGGAACAGCTCGATGGAAATTTTGCCTCTCCTCTGTCAATTTACAAAGATTCGGCTAACCGCGTTATTATCGACCTCATTGCCAACACCCAATTTCGAGTTGAGGGTGGAATCGATCCAGCTACTGTCAGCACCGAGCAATGTTACGGCTTAGCTAACAGGGACAGCGGCCGAACTTCCGGTTATGCCTACTTTAAATTAGTTTCGCCGACAGTCATGAAGCTTGCTTATAGCGCCTCCGGTTCCTGCCCAACCAGTTTCCCAGAAACCAACAACAAAACTTACTATCGCTAGCTCGACTTTTCTGACCGATAGCCGCTACACTTAGTTAATGAGTCGAACCAGAAAAATTTTTCTTTATGTCGCCCTACCCTCGGGTGGGTAAAAACTCTCTGGATAGACAAGCATGGAGATGAAATTCGCTAGGACGATACTCCTAACCTCATAAAATAATCTAATTGGACTTGCTCTGCTGTTAGGTACATGATGGTTCCAACAACTAGGAGGCGTCATGACGACAGGAACGAAAGCAAGAATCATTCCTGAGGCCGTCGAACCAGCCGATCTTAGGGATGCGCTTAAAGCAATGGAGGACCTAATAGTGGAGGTTTACGTTGCCAGTACGTACGGAGAATGCGCCGTACGACTACCAGAAGGAGTAACCGTCCCCGTTTTCTCCTGTGAGCTACCGTATGAAGAAGGTAGAGAAGGTGGGCGCTACATCAATTTGCCGTTGGAATGTTTAGAATGTGTCGAGGAGGTCGTCCTACTGGTAGGATAGCCACCCTCCAACAACACCGCTTGGCCCGTAAGGGTCGAGCGGCTTCTTTGGAAGACTCGACAATCAGCCTCTCAAGCGTAAAATCATATCCGATGGGTCGAATAACAACATCTCTAATTGCGACTGCTTATAGGTTCGTGGTTCGACCGATACTCTTTAAACGTGATCCGGAAGTTGCTCATAAAAAGATCACTTCTCTAGGAGAAAGGATCGGTCAGCGCCGATTACCGTTATCAATCCTTCGATTTTTATTCGGTACTAGAAGTTCCAGGCTTAAAAAGGTTGTGGCTGGAATTGAGTTTCCCTCTCCGATCGGTCTGGCTGCTGGTTTTGATTACCAGGCCAAATTGCCTTGGGTTTTAGAAGCCCTCGGGTTTGGTTTTGCTACCGTTGGTACTATCACAAACCGCCCTTGTCTGGGCAATCCTCGACCGTGGTTGGCCCGATTGGTTAAATCTCAGTCTTTACTTGTGAATAAAGGGTTTAAAAATGACGGTATTGTTAAAACCCTGCCTCGACTTAGGCATCTACCAACTGGTATGCCGGTTGGTCTGAGTATCGGTCAGACTAACACTAGCGAAATCGATACTGAGTCTCAGGCCATAAATGATATTGTTGAATGTTTTAAGTATGCCGAATCCCATAAGTATGACTGTAGATATTACGAGCTCAATATTAGCTGTCCAAACGTCCAAAAACATATCTCGTTTTACACGCCTTCTTCACTGAGTAAGCTTCTCGAATGTCTTGAAAAAGTAAATACAACTCGACCGATTTTTATTAAATGCCCCATTAGCGTTACGGATGCGGAATTAATCAATATTGCTGATACAACAAGTAAGTATTCTATTGTTTCTGGCTTGGTAATCGGTAACTTACAGCGAGATCGGAACCATCCTTCGTTACGAAAGGAAGAGCTGGTTAAATGTGGCCCAGGTAATCTTAGTGGTCGCCCAACACGAGATCGCTCAACCGAATTAATAAAAATTGTTCGGTCAAAATATGGCCAACGTTTTGCCATTATTGGTTGTGGTGGGGTCTTTAGCATTGAGGATGCCGAGGCTAAATTCGCCGCTGGTGCTGATCTAGTCCAGCTGATTACAGGCCTGATTTTCCAAGGTCCTCAGTTAGTTGCGCAAATTAACGGAGAATTGGTTAAATAACTACCGCCTGTATAGTCTGATTTTCGTTTTCTGCGCTAGATTAGTAGTTTCAACCGTCTTATAGGGTTGGTGGTGGGAAAATGAAAAAGCTAATGAGGCCACTACTGTTCGTGCTCCAATATGCTGGAATAGCCAAGGCTCAATCTTAGCAAGAGTTTCGTTGAGTAAATAAAGATATACAAAGTCTGCATGAGCTAATTGCTTCTCTATTTTATGGAAATCTCCCTGCATGATAGTTACGTTTTTTGATTGCCCGTGTATCCAAACATTTACTCTTGCCCTCCAGTAGCTATAGATAGATCTATCGATACCGATTCCTTTGGCCCCAAACTCTCTTGAGGCAATAATCAGCGATCGGGCATCCCCACAGCCAAGGTCGAAAACTGTTTGGCCTGGACCAACTCCAGCCAGTCTCAGACCGTCACGAATTGCTCTAGAGCTAGCAAAAACAATCGGCGAGCCAGTGATAACTGCTATTAGAAGTGACGATTGCCAAAAGAGAACAAAAACCGAAAAAATTAGAGCTACTAACAGGGTAGTCAACATCCTTAGGCCCTGATAGTAGAAGAATTCCCCAGGGAACTGTACCGAACAATTACCGTATATTGCAGGTTAATATCCGTCAGAATCATAGGTAAATGTTACCATTTTTCGGGAGAGTATTACTCGCTTGTTGCGTTGGTTCTGGCATACTAGGGAACGTGAAATGCCTTCTATATAGTAAGAAGATTTCCGGAGCCCATACCAGCAGAATCAAAGTGGCCGAAAGCATAATTGAATCTGCTTCTAAGCTTGATTGCGTCAGCAAGATTGTTCTTGGTGTCATTAAGCAGGTAAAATCACCTCCAGTACATAAAAGTATGAAGGTACTAGAGATACCAGCTGGAATCCGAGTTAAGGTTCGTGGTCCAAAGTCAGTTCAGGAACTCTTCATATATACTAATGATCGTCCACTAGTGACCGATACCATCTTAAGAGCTTTTCAGGAGTAAGCAAAAGCCCCTCGAGCATTCGCACGTGGGGCTCCCAAAACTGGTCTGGATTTACCCTGGCTAATTTTTTATTTCTTGTTGAGAAATTCGGTAATCTTCTGGTTAACTTGTGAGTCCGCCTTCATATCATCGATGTGGCTAATTCGATCCCTGTTGATACGCATCTCACCAGCTGGACCGTAAATCTCATCGCCCAGTTTGATTAGATCAACCGAAGAAGTAGATGGGGCAGGAGCTTTAGTGTCAGCCGGCGTCAACGAAGGTTGAGATCGTAAGTAGTAAACATCCTTTAGGAGGACTACTTGATTATGCAAGTCACTGGCGTAACCGAAGAAAATCTGACCATCAGCCATAAACACCGCTTGTCGAGGTCCCGAAGTGTTTGGACGGCCGCTCTGCAAGGACGCGTATCCGTACCAGACTGCTGCTACTACGATTACTACTCCTAAGATCGTTCCCAAGAATTTATTGTTCATTTGTTGTTAGTCTCCCTTTCTATATTACTTACTTAAGTTATTACCTAGTGCGGACACACCTTAATACTAGGTGTTACATCCACCGATCGGCAACCGCCCTTAATACTAATATTTTCTGGCCAGAAATCAAATCCCGAAATTCAACCTCATTTATCCCTTGACTAAACATTCTTGTAATATGAGTGGATTTATTCTCCTCTTTTTCGATTCCACCAGAACGATTTGAACCAGTTAAGGCGGGTCTTGACAAGTTGTCAGCTTCGCCCATAGTAGAGTAGTGAGTAGTTGGTTTGTACTGGTCGACAACAGTCAGCTAGATACACGAGTAGTATAAGAAAAAGGAGGAAAAAATAAAAAATATATCATTCATTAAAAAAAGCATTGGCTTATTAGTGGGAGTGGCCACTGCTTCCATCTTCGCACTCGCATTGTCGATTGCGGCTCCCATGGCGGCGTTGGCCGCCTCCGCTGACAACGTAGTTGGAACATTCACTATCTACAACGCGGCTGGTCAGAACTGGGGATCACATTTCTACGACAACGGGGACTTGAACATCGCTACAGATGGTATCATGAACCTTGTTGCTCCAAACCGAGTTGGTGTTTCTAACGCCTTGTTCGTCTACGGCGGACCACTCGTAGTCTCTGGAACCGCTCAAGCCGGGACATTTAACGTCGTCAGCCGACTTAACGTCGACGCTGGCGGTACTGTTGCCTTCGGATCTGGTGTGACCTTCTCTGGTCTACCTGTTGCCGCTGGTGCAATAGCATTAGCTCCGACCGCGGCCCAGACACTTCTGCCAACTGGCAATACAGTGCCTTTGGCTATTCAGTTAGCATCAGGTGGTAACACTAACATCTTGAACTTGAATAGCGCTGCTGGAACAACCGTAGTTAGCTTCGGCGCTACTGGTAACACAGCCATTTCAGGAACCTTGGCAGTTACCAATGACGCTACCTTCGCTGGTAACGTCACATTGGGTGATGCCGCTGGTGACACAATCACCTTCACAGGCACACCGACATTCGCTGCCTTGAACGCTACTTCTGTTACTGCCAACACCCTTGCTGGTTCAGCAGTTACAAGCACTGGCGCTCTATACAACAACATCACCACTGGTGCTGTTGGTCTGGCAACTGGTCTAACGACCGGTAACTTGACCGTTGGTGGCGCTCAAACGACCGGTACAATTACCGTTGGTGTTGCGACCCAAACAGGGAACGTAGTCATCCACGGTGGTGTCACTGGTGGAGCAAATACGCTGTTTAGTGGTTCAACCACTTCAACAATCGCTATGGGTGGCTCGCTAACCACAGGTACTATGACCCTGGGTAACGCTGCCATGACCGGCGCAACCGTTCTAAGCGGTGGTACAACTGCTGCTAACACGATCTTCGCTGGAACAACAACTGGTTCGATCACCATGGGTGCTGGTCTAACGACTGGTACTTACACTCTAGGTGTCGCAACTCAGACCGGCGCAGCCGTTCTAAGCGGTGGTACAACTGCTGCTAACACGATCTTCGCTGGTGTAACAACTGGTTCGATCACTCTGGGTGCTGGTAACACAACCGGTAACATCACAATTGGTAACGCTGCTGCTACAAGCGGTATCACAGTTATCAACGGTGGTACGACTGCCGCGAACACCTTGTTCAACGGCACGACAACTGGTTCGATCGCGTCTGGTGCTGCTTTGACAACTGGTAACTTCACAATTGGTAACGCTGCAGCTACGACAAGCCAAACCATTATCAATGGTGGCTTAACTTCAACAACTGCTGCTCCAAACCAATTGTTCCCGAACACCACGACAGGTAATATGTCGATTGGTCAAGGTTTGACAACCGGTGGCTTATGGATCGGTGGCGGCGTAATTGCTGCTGGCGTAATCAACGTTGCTAACGGTACGGTTGCTGGTGCTGCCTCTGGTGGTGCTCAGACAATCAACATTGCTGGTGCCCTTGCGACCGGTGGTGTCTCGACAATCAACATTGGTACAGCTGCTGCTGCTAACGTCGTAACCATGGGTTCAACCAACGGTGCGGCTTCAACAACAATCCACGCTGGTACCGGTGGTTTGGTACTCGGTAACTCTGCTGCCGCTCGCACATGGAGCGTTGGTACTGGTGCCGCTGTTCAAACAGTCAACATGTTCACAGGTAACGCTGCTCACACCATCGTTATGGGTTACGGTACTGCCGGTGTAGCTGGCACAACCACAATCCACGCTGGTACAGGTGGCTTGAACCTTGCTACCACAGCTGACGCTCGAACGATCGCTATTGGTACAGGTAATGCTGCTCAGACCTGGAATCTTGGTTCTGGTGGTGGCATTCAGACAGCCAACTTGTTCACCAGTAACGCCGCCAATGTTATCATCATTGGTAACGCTACGGCTGGCGGAGCTTCTGCAACCACAATCCACGCTGGTACAGGTGGCTTGAACCTAGGTACAACGGCTGATGCTCGAACGATCGCTATTGGTACTGGTGCCGCCATTCAGACGGTCAACCTTGCCACTGGTGACGTTGCTAATGTCATCACCATGGGTGACATCACCGGCGCTCCTGTCGGCACAGTCCGACTATCTGGTGCTACTGTCACCATCCAAGGTGGACTCAACTTCTTTGTTGATGCACAGATAAGCGACACCTATGTCCTTACCCTGGCGCCGGCTCTAACCGGTTATGTGGCTGGACAGATGATAGTCTTCACTGTTGCTACAGCGAACACTGGTGCGGCAACGGTCAATGTTAACGGCTTAGGTGCAGTTGCCCTGAACAAAGGCGCCGACGCTGCCTTAGCTACCAATGACCTGATCGTTAACCGAACTTACATCGCTGTCTACGACGGTACGGCCTTCGACGTCATTAACCCAGCAACTCAGTAGTTGCAGGAATAAGCGAATTACCAAAAAAGGGCTTCGGCCCTTTTTTGGTTGGGCAGAATCATCATCAGGCTTGTCTATTGAGGCTTGAGAAGCTATATTATTTAAGCAATGAAGACTAAATCTGTGGGACTAATTGCCTTAATTGTGATAATTCTTGCCTCCGGGGGGTTCTGGCTCTACCAGCGCTCAAGTGGAATCGATCCTCAGACTAGCGGTAAGTTCGGTAAGGACTACTATATCAGTTTCGATAATTATTATTATGAGATTCCTAAGAAGAAGGCGGCAGACGACCAGATCGTAGCTGGGGCACAATTTGTTTACAACAATGGTATGTCTACTAAGACCAACTCCCTGGAAGACCTTTATAATGACGGGGCGATCGGCGTCCAGCCGATAGTTCCGCTCAATGGTGACGATGCGGCATTCGAGTTCTACTTAAATAATACGGCCAAGCCGGCCGCCGCAACTTCGGTCGGCGGTGAGGCCGAATTGACGATCACCGAGCGTAAAGACGGCATTAAAGTGGCCGAACTGATAGCCAAGAAAGATGGCCAGGTCTTGCGGCGTCAATTGATCGTCAACTTACCTCAAGTTGTAGCCGTAGTAACCAAGGACGATAGCGAGGCCTTCAAGGCAATCGGCGCCTCAGTTGGCCGAGCATCTGATAAATTCTCCAGCTATGAAGACCTAAAAACATTAGCCGTTTCAAGCGCAGTTATGCTGAAACGTCGAATGTTCGAAGCAATGTTCGCCCAAGCTCATCCCGACCTGAAGGAAGCCAGTAGCGTTGATGAGATTAACCGCATTGCTGATCGTTCCAAGGAAATATTCGACCTGGAACCTAAGGTTTATGGCATAAACATCGTGGACAACGAGATAACAGCCACCGTGATATTTTTTGACTCTAAGAAAAGTGAAAATAGTAAAATTGCCCATTTGAGCTTCCGCTTCGCGGACGGCAAGTGGAGACTTTTCACTCTTCGTCTACCCAATGGCTTAGTCACGGGAGGCGCTGAGTAATTACCCCGCACTCACCGTTGGTTCCAGTAGTGGAAGGGCCTTGATTAGGTGGGGGCGAAGTGATAAGTTATGAGTTGAAGTTATAAGAAGATTATTTTAATTAGATAGAAGGTGGTAGATGATCAACAATATTCCATATACAAATAATGTCCCCGAAGCTAACAGCACTGCGGGAAAATCCAGTGGCAAAAAGTTATGGCGATGGTTACTTACTGTGATTATTGTAGCAGTCGTGGCCGTAGGAGGATACTTCGGTTATCAGTACAGCCAGCGCGGTCCGAATCAAGAAAAACTGCTAGAAACAGCCCGAACTAGCTTCCCGGAGCATGCGCGTTATGTCAGTTTTGGTGCCAACTACATGTTTGCGGTTTCTAAGTCTTTCAACGTCGATGAGTCTTCGATGCCTGGCGTTCAGTTGTTAATTTCAACTGGCTTGACCGACCTTAAGATCGACAACTTTGAGCAGCTCTTCGATGCCGCCATTATTGCTGTTCAACCAATTGCCGAGATAAAGGTAAATGATAACGGTGATGTTAGTTCTTACGTTAAAAAGACTCTGCTACCCGATCTAAAGAAGAATCTCGGTGGAGACATTAAGGTTAAATATTCTATGCCTGGTAAATTCAAAGTTGCGACAATTACAGTACATAAGGACGGTAAGCTTGTTCGTCAGCTCCACATCCAAGGCGGAGCCCATCCAGTTATGGTAGCGGCTAAAGAGAACAGTGACGCCTACTACGAAACCGTATCAACGCTAATAGGGGTTGAGGATGCCACAACCAAAGACGAGCTTGAACCTATCAAAAAACTTATTGAATCAAGTGTAACTCTGGCCCAACAAGGAAAGATCCAGGAACTATTCAATAGCGGTTCAGCTGAGTTTAAAGAGAAAACCAACGTTAAAGACCTTACGGCAGCGACTAACAGCGCTAAGTCTTTCTTGTCGCGTAACGTTGTTGCCCCTGGTGGCACTCTCCTAGGTAACGCTTTCACTGGAACTCTGACATTCAATTCAACAAAGAAAGAAGAAGAGCCAGGACTAGGTGCTGTTCACCTCGCTAAGGTAGATGGAGTCTGGAAGCTAAACGGCTTATCTCTACCTGCGCCGAAGAAGTAAAATTTAACGGTCTTCCGTTTCGGATCCGTTTTCTTTCGGCTTAGGCCGGAAGAAGCGAACGAAGGCAAAAATTGCTAGTGCCCCTACGATGATGCCGATACTTATAAAAATATGGGCACCGGGTGATCTTTGCCAGAGAACAACCAGTAGAGCGCTTATTCTCATTGTTGGGTAAACAAAGATTAGCGTGCCTACAAGACTCCAGAAGAGAAACGGCCAGAACGGAAATTCGGCCACTCCCGCAACTAATGAGGACCACGGTCGGACGTACCCTATTAAACGAGTGGCTAGGACAGTAATTGAGCCGTATTTGTCGTACCAGAGACGAACGGCTCTTTCAGCATCGGTAAATTTTTTACTTTTGGCAAAGCGGTGGGCCAGTCCGCGTTTGAACCAACGACCTATGCCATATGCGGTAACAGCGCCTATCATATGTGAAGCGACAATAAACCAATACATCGCCCAAAAAGAATACTGGCCTTGGTTTATAAGGTGTGAGGCGACTAGAAATGCGCCCTCTGTCGGTAGGGGAATGCCGATATTCTCAATTAACATTGAAACAAAGATACCCAGTAGGCCGTAGTGGCTAATTAAACTAATTAGACGCTCAAGCATTTTTACAAAATTACTTTTGCAAACAATTCATTCCGACGATCAAATGATTGCAAGAGTTGTCTCAGGATCGGATTAGATAACGACATCTGACTACGGTAGCTATTAATTGCCGCTCGTTTTTTAGTTTGTTCATCCTCAGTAGCACTGAAGACTTCCCAGTCGTATTCATCGGTCAGTTTCAACGGTGGGAGTAGGTACTTTTCTGGTGCGTCACCTATCGGTCGGGGATAGCGATCTGAATGGATTAGAAAAAAGAGGGTCGTAAAATGAGTTTCCGCAGTCGAAAGAGCCTTAACGGCCCTCCCAGAGGCAGAATGATCTGAGTGTTCATCTTCAGGAAGGGTAGTAATGACAATTGTTGGTTGGAAGGCTTTTATCTGGTCTCTTAAACGAATTACAAATTGATCGTACTCGGTTTGGGAAGATAACTCGCCATCAGGAAAATCAAAGAAGATTAGCTGGTCTTCCTTGAGACCAAGCTTTGCATCAGCTGTAACTGCCTCATCATGTCTAATCTCCTTCTTACCGTGCTTATCTCCATCCGTAGCAAATACCACTTCGACTTTGGCACCAACCGAGATTGCACGCTGGATATAATCACCAGCTCCCAACGCTTCGTCGTCCTGATGTGGAGCAATTACTAAGACCCGGTCGGCTGAATTTGGGGGATTAATCGAGCTTAGAAGCGAAAAACTGGCTTGAGGTAGGGTATCCAGACCGCTAAGATAGAGCCCAAGACCAGCGCCAGCGGCAACAATTAGCCCTAAGATAATCTTCTTCCAATTAGTGCGCCAGTAGCTGTACATACAAGTCCTCGAATAATTGTAAACTTTTTTGGAGTTCATGTTCTGTTGCAGTTTGAACGGCGGCAACCGAAAGTCGATTACGCAGATCAGAATCTTCAAGTAGGACCTTAATCTTGGTTGCTAGATCGGTTGATGATCCCGCCTCAAACAAAAGACCATTTTGGCCATCGTGGATAAGCTCTGGTAAAGCACCCCAGTTGGCGGCCACAACCGGTTTTCCGGCGGCCAGGGCTTCAAGCGTTGTGATACTCTGGGTTTCCATCGATGCAATGACATAGATATCTGCTACCTGGTAGAGCGCTACCAAATCAAGTGAGTGATGGGGTATCGGGCCAGTTAGCGTTGCGGAGCGGCTTAGGCCTTGCTTTTCAATTTGACGCACCAAGGCGGATTGCTTGCCACCGCCTCCCACTAGAAGTAAGTGGCATGGCCTCTGGGCTCTAACTTGGGCAAAGGCGTCAATCAGTACGTCAAGTGACTTGTCCTTGTCTAGCCTTCCTAAATACAAGATTATAGGCACATTTGGTAGGTTGTAGGCCTTCCTGGTCTGTTCAATAGGAATGTAAGCAAAGAAGCGTTCGATATCTACGCCATTACTTAATGCCCAAAGCGGTACCTTAACTCCCAGTCCTCGAAGATAATCTACTGTTGTATAACTCGGGGCGATAACGGCTTGGCAACGGTTGTAAAACTTAACATATTTCCGGCGTAACCAAGCTAAAATCATAGGTCGAATGAGTTTTGGTAAGTAGGCCCCAACGTAATCTAGCATGAAGTGGTTAGAAGCAATTGTAGGTACTCCGTGAAAGGTAGCTGATTTTTGTAAGTAGCGGCTCATTGCCATCGGATCATGGACATGAACAATATCGGGATTCACCTCCCGGAAAATTTTTTCAGTAATCCTACCGGTAAAAATTGGTAGATAGAATCCCCTACGGGCCGGGTTGGGGATCGACCTAACCCGATAAATGGTTAGATTGTCTTGATGCTCAACATAGCTTCTTAGCGATCGGGATGGTGCCACAATAAAGACCTGATGCCCGTGCTCTATTAGATATTGAGTTAAAAGATCAACACCAACTGCCACACCAGAAACATTAGGCTTGTAAGAAAGGGTGCCAATTAATACCCGCATCATTTTACAGGATACTGATTGGCCTGCTGTTTTTCCAGTAACGATGTTTCCACTTGCGTTTCTATTGGCAAGTGCAATGATTTATCTAAGTAAGATAGCGCTAAGAACCTAGAAAGGACTTAAGCAATAATGATGTGGTATTGGTGGGTCGTTATAGCCGTTGTCGTCATCGCCTTGATTTGGTGGTGGTCGTCAAAAGGCAAGACTCAATAAAAGTCGTTAAGTCGGCTAGTCTAGGTTTATTTTAGCGCAGTTTTTAGAGTTAGATTAAAGGAGGAATAAATATTATGGATTATAGTAGCTTCGTAAATTTCCCTACCGGCATGTTCTCAGGTGCCGCGGTAGGACTGTTAGTTTTGCTAGGAGTGTGGGATCTGGCTTGGAAGGCCTGGGGAATGTGGCATGCCGCTCGAAACAATCAAGTTTGGTGGTTTGTCGCCATCTTATTGCTTAATACTATCGGTATCCTGCCAATCCTCTATATTTACGTCTTTAGCAAAAAAGGACCAACTCAACCTGCCTCACCACAACAGTAATTAAAAAGTGCTACGATTGTTATATAAGGAGGTGCGAATGTTGTTTGGACATCCAAAAGATAAGTCGTTCATGGCAGTGGCCATCTGTATGATACTGGCTGGGGTAGTGTTTTTCGTGTTTGGTGTTCTGGGTTGGTGGGTAAATGTTGCTGCCGAACAGAACCTAATCGCTTTTCCGTCAGTGAAGGCGATGGGGGGACTAGTAATTATGGCTCTTGGCTACATTCAGCTTGAGCTAGGTTTGCTACGAAATAAATAAACTACCATGAGTAACAGATTGGTTCGTTTTTTATACGTCCTGGTGATTGGACTGCTGTTTGTGGCGTTCATTGGTTTTGGACTAGCAACGTTCTATAAAGCTCCGAAAGCTCCAGAGTATCCAGTTGAGCTGTCTTACCCGGTAAAAACTGACAGTAGTGCAGACGTAGAAAGCTTAGCAACGCAGAGGAAGTATAACGATCAACAGAAGGCCTACCAAACCGAGATGTCACGTTACAATCTCTATGCTTCTGTCATTCTAATTGCCGTTGCTGTATTGGTCCTGGCAGTTTCGATGCTCGGCTTAGAAAAAGTAGAGGTAATTGGCGATGGACTTACACTTGGCGGCGTATTTACCCTGCTCTACGGTTTAGGACGAGGTATGGCCGTTGAAAATGATATATTTCGTTTCATTGCCGTAACGGCGGGACTGGTTATCATTTTGATTCTGACTTATCTGAAGTTCATTAGGCACGCCCCAACAGGCATAACTACTCCGAGCTAAGGAAAGGCGCTCGGACGTTTTGGATTTGTCGAGCGCCCGGAGAAGTAGAACCTTTTGGTTCTTAGAGTTTTTGCAGGGCCTGATAGCAGGCCTGCATGCCTTCCATGATGCTTCCGTCGTTGGTTTTGAGAACCGGTCTCCTTCTTCGATCGGTGTCGGGTTCGTATTTCGTTGCCCTCGTGATCAAAAGCGGGAATTCCTTTTCTGACGCAAGTGCGCCACATCTTTCCTCAAAACCACTAAGCCCTTCCTCCGGAAGTAATAACTCTGCTGGCATAATGCCTCCCTGCCGCACGTTGCGGTTTTAATATTTTCCGACTTTCAAACCGTTGTTGCAAGCCCGTGGTGAAAATTTCTGGTATAGGTGTAGGATTAGTAGACGATGTCGAGTGAGTTATATCTACTAGTTGGTGTAATTGTTGGGGCTATCGGTACCTTTGTTCTGCTTAAGAATCGGGGTAACGACCTTAAGTCCGCTACTGAGCACTTGGTAATGCTGGCTAAAGAGAAAATGGCTGACGACAAGAAACAGTTTGCAACTGACTTAGACGGTAAGAAGGATGCAATCAAGATCATGATAGAAGAGATCGGAAAGCGACTCAAAGATACCGACGACAAATTGGTCAAGAGTGAAGAGCAACGTATTTCTGGGTTCTCCGCTCTCGTAAAAGAGCTTGAGAGCCATAAACTGCTCACAAGCCAGCTTCGGGGTAGCACCGATCAATTAAAGAATATCCTTTCCAATAACCAGATGCGGGGCGCCTTTGGCGAACGTATAGCTGAGGACCTTCTTAAAATGGCTGGATTTGTTATCAACCAAGATTATTTCGTTCAGGATAACTCGGGAGAAGGGCGACCGGACTTTACCATTGTTCTACCAGATAAAACTAAGGTTAATATTGATGTGAAGTTTCCCTACCAGAACTTACAGAAGTACGTAGAAGCCTCAAGCGCGGAAGAGAAAAAACGACACTTCGACCAGTTCCAGCGTGATGTGCGAGAAAAAATTAAACAGATCGCTACTCGTGATTACATTAACCCTGACGACAATACAGTGGATTTTGCCGTTGCCTTTATACCAAACGAGATGATATTCAGTTATATCTATGAACAATCCAATAATATATGGGAAGAGGCGATGCAGAAGAAAGTCGTTTTGGCTGGACCATATTCATTCGTTGCCCTACTGCGTCTAGTTAAGCAGGCTCACTCTAATTTCCGCCTGCAAGCAAATATTCATCAAATCATAGGACTAGTTCAAAAGTTCCGTGGTGAATACGACAAATTCTCTGAATCACTAGACACCCTAGGTGATAGGTTGGATTCTGCCTCAAAACAGTTTCAAGTTGTCTCCTCTACACGCGCCAGACAGCTCGGGCGAGTTATGGACCAAATAGATAGCCAGCAGGTACTGGAAAGTCCTGAGAGCTCCAAGCTCCTCGACGACTAAGCTACTTTCATCTCATCAGGTTTGGTAAACTAAGCGCATGGCAGAGCAGTCACGACCAGAAAGTGAAATCCGTTTAGATAAACTGGGTCAGCTTAAAAAGCTGGGAATTAACGCGTACCCTTCTGTAACGCCGGGGCATATTACTATTGAGGAAGCCCGTAACAAAAAGGAAGGTGCCACAGTTGCTACCGTTGGTCGCCTCACTTCAATCCGCAAGCACGGTAAAATTGCCTTTTTGGACTTAACCCATGAGGACTCTAAAATCCAGCTTTTCGTATCTCTTGAGGAAAAAGAGACCTTTGAATTAATCGATCTACTTGATGTTGGTGATTACCTCTGGGTTGACGGCGAACTCTTTACCACTAAGGCAGGGGAGCTAACTATTAAACTTAAATCTGCCACCCTGCTTGCTAAGTCTTTACTACCCATTCCCGAGGGCTGGCACGTCTTAGAGGACGTTGAAACTCGTTACCGTCAACGAGCACTAGACTTCAAGACGAATGAAGAAGCCCGTAAGATTATCCAGACTCGCTCCAAAGTTATTTCCACCATACGTAACTTTTTGGAGCGTCACGGTTTTATTGAAATTACTACTCCAGTATTACAGCCAATTCCTGGTGGAGCGACAGCCAAACCGTTCGTTACTAAATACAACGCCTTAGACGCTGATTTTTACCTTAGAATTTCTGACGAGCTTTACCTAAAGAGATTGGTCGTCGGTGGTTTTGAAAAGGTATTTGAGATTGGACCAGATTTCCGTAACGAAGGTTTAAGTCATATGCATAACCCAGAATTTACGATGTGTGAGTTCTACTGGGCGTACCAAACACATGACGATCTGATGAAGGTTACAGAACAGATGGTTCAGGAACTAGTTAAGGTTACTCATGGAGATAAGCTAGTATTTGAATACCAAAAACAGAAACTAGATTTTTCCGGTCAATTCGCCGTAAAAAAATATCGTGACTTGATTAAAGAGGAGACCGATATCGATATTAGTAAGGCAGACACGTTTGCTAAGTTAAATGATTCCGTTAAGGCTAGAAACATTACCTTTGAAGGTCAGAAGATTAAAGTCTGGAGTGAATTAGTCGATGAGCTGTTCAAAAAAGAGGTTCGACCGCATATTGTCTCACCAACATTTGTAACAGACTACCCAATTTCAACAGCGCCCTTAGCAAAAGGGTACGAGAAGGACCCCGAAACAGCCCAAAAATTTCAGTTGATAGCCGCTGGGGGATTTGAGCTAGTAAATGCCTATAGTGAGCTCAATGATCCAATCGATCAGGAAAATCGTTTTAAAGAGCAGATGAAGATGCGTTCGGAAGGTTGGGATGAGGCTCAGATGTTAGACGAAAACTATATTGAAGCCCTAAAGTACGGTATGCCTCCGACTGCTGGTTGGGGAATGGGAATCGATCGGATGGTGATGATTCTTACCGATCAACACTCAATAAAAGAGGTTATTCCGTTCCCAACGCTCCGACCCAAACCCTAAAACCCTAGCTTATTAGGCAGAGCCGCTATTCATTTGGTGCTTTTAGTTGAACCTGTAACACTTCTAACTATGTCCCCGCTCCTAGCTTATTATTTTTCGCCTTAGAACCTTGACTTTCTGACTATTTTAAGGTAGGATCACCAGTATAACTTCTGGAGCAATCGGGCTCCGAAGAGTGTACACGGAGATGTAACATGAAGGTCCAAAAAAACGCGCTCGCTATCACAATCGAAGGGGTCTCGTTTCGCCCTGGTCACTTTCGTTTGGTGGTGCCCTACAAGGAGATGGAGGCTGTCGAGCAAGGAAGCTGCTCCGACAAAGTGATGGTCGAGTTGTTCCGTTTGGCAGCTCTCAAGCGGGAAGAGTCGAACTGTTGGGTCGGTTACTTCCAAGCCGAGACTCCTGGCTGGACTCCGGTGCTGAACGCCGCGGCCATGCATAAGGAGCGCCTAACCGTCGACCAGTTCGCCGTTCTGAGCCATGTCATCCGCAAAGACAAGTTCGAACTTCGCGGTGAACCGGCCCATTTCTTCATCAGTAGACTTTGGGAGCTAACGCCTGGTGCGAGACTCGGCTCTATCAAGTTCCCGAAGCCGGCAGACGAGATGGAGTCAGTCCAACTGGTGAAGTTCTTCGACGAAGATTACGGCAAGACCTCTCTCCACTTCCGCTTCCCAACCGAAGAGCTGATCGGGCAGATGATCGGTCGAGAAGGCCGGAACAGAAAGCACCTTAGCAAGATCTTGGGTGAAGGTGCCGGCGTTTACCCGTTCATCAACCCGGAGGTGATGACGCTGCCGGTTACGCAATCTCTCGAGCCATCTGGGCAAGTCGCTTAACGCCGCTCAGCCTTGAGCCTCGCACGTCCCTGTGCGAGGCTCTTCTTTTATCTAAAAAACTTTAGTTCAAGTAATCCCGTAGCTTCGAAGCCTCTTCGTGTTTTTTTAACTTTTGAAGGGCTTTGGCTTCGATTTGGCGGATACGTTCACGGGTAACACCAAATTCTTTACCAACTTCTTCAAGCGTATGTGTACGTCCAGCGTGTCCCGCATCTTCTAGTCCAAAACGCATGCGGAGAATTTTTTGTTCTCTTGGGGTAAGAATCGACATCGAGTCTTCAACGTGCCCCTTCATTAAACGGTAAATCGCTTGTTCTTCTGGTGACATCGCTTGCTTGTCTTCGATAAAGTCACCTAGCGTTGAGTCACCGTCATCACCAACAGGGGATTCGAGAGAAACTGTTTCTTGGCTAATCCGTTGGATGTGTTCGAGCTTATCCATTTCAACTCCAAGCTTCTTGGCTAATTCCTCGTTAAGCGGTTCACGACCAAGCTCTTGTTGTAATTCTCGCTGAGCTCTCATAAAACGGTTAATTGTTTCCACCATGTGGACTGGGATACGGATTGTTCTGGCTTGGTCAGCAATAGCACGAGTAATTGCTTGGCGAATCCACCAAGTAGCGTAAGTCGAAAACTTAAATCCTTTATGGTAATCAAACTTTTCTACGGCTCGTTGTAACCCTAAGTTGCCTTCTTGGATCAAATCTAGAAGCGAGAGTCCGCGACCGATATATTTCTTGGCGATTGAGACCACAAGACGAAGATTAGCTTCTGCCAAACGACGCTTAGCAGACTTATCTCCTCGTTCAATTCTTTTGGCTAATTTAACTTCCTCGTCTCCTGTTAAGAGGGGATATTGTCCGATTTCCCGTAAGTACATCCGGACCGAGTCCTCAGAGATACCAGAAAGCTCATCATCTTTAGCGGCTTTCTTCTTACCGTCATCTACGGCTGGGATTTCAAGCAATGGCTTAGCGTCACGGATTTCAACACCAATCTGACCTAAATAACGCAAAAAGGCGTCGATCATCTCTAGATCATTTTCTGGTTCACTGTAGGCTTGCAAGATCTCTTTATGGGTAACGAATCCGTGAGTTCGACCCTTTCGGATCAGATACATCAGTTCTTCTGGAAATGTTAATCCAGAATCTTGTTTTATTTTTTTTGGAACGGCTTTTGTCATTAAAATTAAACTCCTTTAGCGGTCAGGTCACTTAACTGACCCATTAACTTTTTTACTTCACTGATATCCCCTGCCTCTTGAGCGCGCTTAATTGCTCGGGCCAGGTTCTCTTTCTTTAAATCATAACGCTTAGTTGCTAGACGACTAATTTTTTCGTCAATCAATCCTTTGGCAGTCTCGTCAGTGAGTTCTGGCCATTCCCCGGAAACCCAAAATTGCCACGAGTCGATCTTCCCCTCTAAATCGGGGCCAAGAGTGTTTTTCACCTTTGAGAGAAACTGGGTCGGTGATTTAACCAAAGTGGTGTCAGTATACAATTTTTTAAGCGTTTCGGCAATGGTGGTAGTCTCGACAGACTGCCAGATTACTTCGTCGAAATCTTTCTTTCGTTCAACAATTAATGACGGCCTAGCAATCGCTAAGGCTAAAAATTGTTCCTCATTTGTTAGCAAGGCTACTTTTGCCCCTTTGCCGTCAGTCTTGGGCCCTGAATCTCTAGGTACTGGCTGATTGGTCTTTTTAACAGATTCATAAACGCTATCCGTTTTAACGCCTACTGCTAGAGCTAGTCGTTGAGCATAGTGATCCAGCCTTGTTGGGTCAGTTATTAATCCCAGGATTGGTAGCATTGCCTTAATTACTTTCTTTTTGTTTTCAATAAAATCTAGTTGACCGGCAACAGCAATTTCACCAGCAATCCACCACTCAACACCTTCAACTGCTTCTTTAACGGCAGGCACCCAAGCATCTTTGTTTTTCTCAAAAAGTTCACCTGCATCTTTGTATTGGCCAAAATCAATTACTTTTGAGTTCAAATCTAGTCTCAAAAGCATTTCGATAACCTTCCTGGTAGTTGCTTTGCCTGCCGTATCGTTATCAAAAGCCAGTAAGAAATTAGGAGTGTACTTACTTAAAGTTACAAGTTGGGTTTCGGTAATGGCCGTTCCCGATGAAGCAACGGCATTTGTTACTCCGGCCTGATGCAATGCCACCACGTCCATCTGTCCTTCAACCAAAATGACATAATTTTTTTCTTTTAACGCTGCCTTGGCTAAATTAAGGCCGTAAAGCACCCGGCTCTTGTTAAATATTGGTGTTTCGGGAGAATTCAGATACTTTGGCTCGCCCTCCCCTAGAATACGACCCGTAAAACCAACCGGATTACTTAACACATCAAAAATAGGAAACATTATCCGGTCATAAAAACGTTCTGGGGAGCCGGCCTTGGCCAGGTCGCTAGATATGAAACCGTGCTTAAGTAGCAAACTCTTTAGATCGAAATTCTTAGGAGCGTATCCGATTGCGAATTGCTTAATAGTTTCAACTTTTATGCCACGTTTTTTGAGATATTCTAGTGCTGACTTACCGGCGTCACGTTCAAGCAGTATTGTTTGAAAAACCTTAGCGCAGGCTCGGTTTATTTGGTAAAGATTGCTTTTGCTATCCTGAGTTTGGTATTCAGAACGGGTTCGACTCTCTAGAGTTACCCCAGCTTTTTGGGCCAGTAACCTTAGCGCATCGCCGAATTCTAAGTGTTCGGCCTCCATGATGAATTTATAGTGATCGCCACCTTTGCCGCAACCAAAACATTTCCAGATCTGTTTCTCTGGACTCACCATAAGAGAGGCTGTCTTCTCTTGGTGGAACGGGCATTGAGCCTTATAGTTAACCCCAGCTTTTTTAAGTGTCACGTACTGGCCGACCAATTCTATGAGGTCTAGGCGTTGTTTTACTTCTTCGATTTCGTTTGTTGACATTGTTCTCGCTTGAAAGAATACCCTTATCATATATTAGGTACAATAAGAATATGGATGCTAGCCTACTTAAGTACCCAAAGAAAAGTCATAGAAAAATGGTTAAGTTACCAGAAGATAGTGTCGAACTGGCCGAGTTTATGGGAATCATGGCTGGCGATGGCGGTGTTAGTAACCCCTGGCAATTTGCAATTACTGTCAATTCAATAGCTGATAGAATCTACGCAGAGTATATAAAAAACCTTATCTTTCGATTATTTAAACTCGAGATTCGATTTATGGAGCGAGAGCGCCACGCACTAGTAATTGTTTGTTCGAGCACAACCGTTCTCGACTTTCTAATCGACAGGGGATTTACACGAGGCGACAAAATACGACTCGGGATCGGCTTCCCTTCATGGGTTCATAAGAAAGCTAGTTACGAGAAAGCTTTCGTGAGAGGGCTAATGGATACCGATGGCTGTCTCTTTATCCATAAACACAGAGTTGCGGGGAAAGAATACCGGAATCTGGGATTAACCTTTACTAGCTTTGCCCCCGGACTTGTCGGTGGGATGGCTAAAGCTCTTCAAAATAACGGAATTACTCCTCATTTTTCTAACGATAGAAGGTCGATCTATTTATATAAGGTGGAATCAGTAGTAAAATACCTTAGTATTTTCGGATCTTCCAACCCCCGGATCACTCGAAAGTACGAAGAATGGAGAGGTGTCCGAGTGGCTTAAGGGCCGCGCTTGGAAAGCGCGTATATCCGAAAGGGTATCGAGGGTTCGAATCCCTCCCTCTCCGCTGACTGGGATTTTTGGGGTCTGAGTCACCACCGTCAACCTGTTGTCTAGCCTCTTTGAGGGGTTCTAACGTGGCCAATTTGAGAAGCGTCGGGTCTGGCCTGATGGTCAACTTTCCCAGAGTGAGAACATAGGACTCAGCCAGAACCGAGGCGATCTCCCGCTGCTCCTCGATGGTGGCGGTTGGGAACATGGGTGGAGCTTCGTTGAGAAACTGAACGGCCCGTCGAACTGCTCGCGCGTTGCCGGCGGTGACTTTACTTGTCTTCTCGATCGAGTTGCCGAGGTCCGTCAGTTCGTTCTGGTAGCGCTTCTTTCTCTGAGCGAATTCTTCAGCGGTGACCTCGTTGTTTTCCCGCATGAGATAAAGGGAGTCGAGTCGGCGCTCGATGTCCTGCCGCGTGGTCTGCTTACGCTCTTTTATGGCTCCTTCGAACCCATGAGATACCTGCTCCTCTCGGTCAATGGCCACATCTGCGATGGCTTTTGCCTCATCGGCAACGTGCCAGGTGTTCAGCAGGCCAGAAATTCGCCTGAGGAGGTACTTCTCCGAGACGCTCTGGTAGGGACAGCCTTTGCGGCCGGTACAGTGATAGTAGACGTACTCGGCACTCCGACCCGTGGTCCAGTAGTGCTTCGACTTACGTTCCGCAGTGATCAAGCAGCCGCAGACACCGCACCGAATCATGCCGGTGAAAGCGAACTTGTGCTTCTTTCGAGGAATCCGGTTCGTGCCCTTGATCAGCTCTTGGACCCGGTTGAACTCCTCTTCGGTCACCATCGGCTTGTGGGTCCCCTTTCGCCATTCGCTTCCGTAGAAGAAGGTTCCGGCATAGAACGGGTTGTCGAACAGGCGATACAAAGATGATCTGCCCATCGGCATTCGTCCACGGCCTTGGCGCGTTGGTAACGAGAGATATCCCCAGCCATTCAGCTCGGCGCAAACCTGGGGCACCGAGTAGGCACCAGTCAACATGAGATCCCACGCCCGCCGAATCAGGGGAGATCGCTCTGGATCGGTTTCGATGCTTCGAATCTCTTTGCCTTCGACGATCCTGATGACGTTTCGATAGCCGGGTTTGGCTTGAGTCGGCCAACAGCCACGCTCGGCTTTTTCATGAAGGCCGCGCTTGACGTTGACGCTGAGCTCTCGTACCTGTTGGGTGGCACTGGCTTCCTCGACCGCGAGCAGCAGCGAGTTGTCACTCGGCCTAAACTCCCGGTCAACAGTCCGGATTGATTGAATGATGCCCTCTTGGAGCAGCCACCGGATCTTGCCGCCAAGGACGATGCTTTCGGCTTCAGTCTCAATCGCGTCGAGCTGAGCCGGCGTATGGTGGTTTCGGCCAAAGGCCGCATCCACGCAGCCCAGCTTGGCGCCGAGCAGCTTGACGTTTCCATAAAGCCAGAGACCGCTCACGTCGTCAAAGAAGGGCGATCCCTCGTAGTCGAGGATGCAAGGCGGAATGTGCATCTGGCGCTTCTCTTTGGCGCTGAGGACTCGGCTGCCGTAAGCAGGCGCAAGCGCGCCAGTAGCGGACAAAGGGGAAGACATAGCTCTCACCTCCAAGGTGCTGGAGCCGGGCGATCACCGAGGCTCCTCATCCCATGGATAAGGCAGGAGCACGAGAGACGCAAGAATCGAGGCGTGGAGGAAACGAGAAAGCAGCCGCTTGGGACATTGATGCCACCAGCTAGGAAATGAAAAGGCGGATAGGTTTGTGACCTATCCGCACGAATGATCCGACCGATCCGAACCGATCAATGGACCAATTCAGGACGAAGGAGCAAGCCCACCTGAAACCTCACTCCCAAAGATCTCTGAGAGCTCGACTTGTTTTGGCAGCATGCTTGCCAGACCTGCAATCTCACCTTCCGCCCGCGTCTGATCGAAATTCCTGATTCCCCCATCTGCTCGTCGATTGAAGATGAGGTTCCATAACGCGCGGCCATAATTCGGCCAGTTGGACAATGCTAACGGTCTTCCCAAAAATATGAGAAACCAGTAGTAATGCCACGCGGCGCTTCCAAAAGGAGCAAAGTACTTGTAGCTTACCGCAATGTCCTGACTTGTCGATGTCGAGAAGCGGTCTCGATGCACTGTGTTGCACGCCTCTCGAACCTGATTCGTCGCCAAGAATGGTCCCAAAGCCGCGGCTAACAGAATCAGGCCACGAAACTCCTTTACTGCTTCATCATCTTCCTGGTGCTGCTCGTGGGCCAGCGAAAGGACCGCATTCCCGATCCCCTCCAACCGTCCCATCGCTAAATGCGTCAGTTGCGATCGGAAGCCAAGGATCAGGATGAGCAGAGCGCCGAATGTGGCCACTCCGTATGTTCCCCAGGCTGCAATCTGCAACTCATTCATTTTTTTCACCATCCTCGATTTCTATGCCAGATTCCTCGGTTGAGGTAGGCAGTGGCTTGTTCTCCGGTTGGGATTTCAGGCGTTTTCTTGGCCGCCGGAGTGCGGCCACCGCCCGAGCCAGTCCGAGTGCGTACTCCTTTTGGGCCTTGAGAACCTCTGGAACCGTCACCCGATGCACGATGTAGGCGCCGACCAAGGCAATAACAACAGTCAACCAGGGCTCTGTGTGGGTGATAACCAGGGTCGAAAGGAGCGCTACAAAGGCCAGAGCAACAGCCGCGCCGGTTGGAAGAGTCGGAGGACCCGTTAACCGACGTTGATTTGCATCCACTGACAGAAGCCTCCAATTCAGCCCTCAGCTCCTGTGTGGGGAACCAATTCTAATGGCTGGACACCCTTTGTAAAAGTGCATCTTGTTACCAAAAGCACACTACTACTGTAGCATAGCAGAACGACGTGGGTCAGGCCAATGTGAATCCGAGTGTCGCGCCTCGCTCTTCGTCTCGCGATGAGTCGAAATAGCGATCTTCATCCGTTCTGTGAACTGAAGGGCAGCTTTGACGCGCCCGGAATTTGCCCTATCTTTGGCTTTGTCAGAACTGTGCCCTGTCAGCGGCGAGGGGTCGATATGCCTCGCTCGCCATCGACTGCCGACAACCCAACGGCATTTTGGGTCAACCGCCTGTTATCTGGCCGTTCAAGTTGGAGTACGAGCCTGAACCTGGAGAACGATCCTGGCAACGAGCCATAGCGCTGTACAGGTTCGAGCGCACCCTAAGTCTTGTGACTGGATTCCCTAGATCTTGGCGGGGAATTGCCGCCCTTTTCAAATGGGGTTGTCAGGCTTCGCGTGCAGCAAAGAGCGAGTTGGACACGAACGGCCCACGAAACATGAGGCCTTTCCGGCCACAGGGACTACACATATCGACACGTTGGCGATCATAACGTTGCGGTTCGCAAGACCTCCATGGTGTCGGTCTGAGCTTCCCGAGCATTCAGAACGCAAAGTGAGGAACTGATCTCACCGATCGGCGATTGCGGTTCGAATTGCATCCAAGATGGGCAGCCATTTTCCAATTTCGCGATTGTCACCATCGATTTCGATCGTTTGAAGCATTGTTTTGAACGGTTCTTGAAGGCAAAGTTGGACTGATCCGTTCTCCAACTGGCAGTTCGAACATAGAGAATTGAGGATTTCTCGTTTCTCCTTCGAAGTGGCCCTTTCGAACCTGGAATGGCAGTTCGAACCTAATTCCAGAAGGGTCACGCCCAGCTCATAATACGACGACTGAGCTTTGCCCAGGCTTGAAAGTAGAAGCCGACAGGCATTGAGCTCTTCTTCCCACTTGAGCTTGAGCTTGTCGAAGATGGCCATGGGGACTTGGCCGGACATCTTGTCCAGATACAACATCTCCAACTTGCCTTCGAGGCTCTTGGCTTCATTTTCCAGAGTCTCTCGCTGTTCGTCGTGAAAGGCTCGCTCTTCCTCAAAGCTCTCTTGCAGAGCCCCACGGAGCATCTCCAGTATCTCCGCGTCGATATGCAGGCGCCCAAGGAGGTCTGAGACCTGGGCGGTAACTGCCTTTTCTTCGACACACTTCTGACCCGGGCACCTGCCTCTCTTTCCGGTGCAGTGGTAGTAGACGTATTTTCCTTTCCTTCTCTCTGATGTGATAGCACAGCCGCAGTGGGCACAGGTGAAGATGCCCTTGGCAAAAGGAAGTACATTGTTCGAAGAACAAGTAAAGTCAGGTTTGATCGCAGGTTCACCGCGAACCTGGCTTGTTCGAGTAAGGCTGCTCGAACCGTTAATCGACCTGCTGCTCGAACTCAGTTTGCATTCTGGAGCTTCACTTTGCTCCGGTTTGACACCGGAGCGAGTTACTCGATCGCGGTAGCAGCTTCGAAGCTCTCTTCGGGAGTTACCGGGGCAGGCAGGGCGTCAGGCGATGACAGTTGCGACGAATCGAACAGACTGAGCTGAGCTGACATCTCTCCCTGAAGACCGAATTGCGACGAAAACACGAAATGAACGAGTTGACCGAGCCTCCAATAGCTCCTCCTTCTTCTTGTAGCACGCTCCAGAGCAGCGAGTTTCGCCAGATCATGTTCATTATCCATGCATCCGGGTGGTGCCAGATCTGCAAACACGCGAACCCCGGCCTTAAGATGCAACCTGCATGCTCGTTTGTGCAGTATGTAGGCCACGTAGTCTGGGTCAAGCGGCCTTACCTGATGATCGCCCAGTAGGCTCGGGACCTGAGGCACGACTGTCTGGGCTGAATTGAGCGCCTCGGTCAAGCTCCCGTTTCGAACGAATCGAAGTGCCTTGCCAATCGTCGAGCCAAAGACGAGGGAAACGTCGGCGCCGGTGGCTTCGCAGAAATCTACTAGGTCATGCAGGAAAGATACTGGTTCATCTACCCAGTTAACAACAGCGTGGCATAGTATGAGGTCGATCCGAGTACGCATCAGCTTTGGGAACACTCCCGGAACGGAATCCACGATCCTCTCGACGCTCGCAGCGGGGATTCCGAGGGATGCTTGACGCTCCTCGGCACTTCTAAGCAATTCTGCCGACGGATCGACCAAGATGGCCCGCAGATTGGGACGCTGTTTCAGCAACTCCAGGGTCATGGGCGCGTGCCCGGCGCCTAAGTCCAAGATTGTGGTCAGGTCGGGGCGAGCGTCGATCCAGGGCAGAAGATCGCTCAACAGGCTTGCGATCCGGAGATTGCCTAAAGCACCGCCATAGATTGTTTGGGTAAAGAGCTCGGGATCATGCTTGAAGACCGAGCTCGTTTCCTCGAATGGTAGCATCCCGTCGGGCTGGTTATCGCGATTACGCCTCATTCGGAAAGAACTGATCCCAAAAGGAGAAGCCCGGACAAGCTACGACAAGACAAACGAACTTCTCCTTCGCGAACACCTGGTGAGCCATTCCTTCCGGAACGACCAAGAACTGTCCCGGAGACATGTTGAAGTCCTGTGCGGAGCCTGTCTTCTTCGGATCCCATACACTTATCCTCGCTTCACCATTTTCGGCAATATACACCTCTTCGGACCGATGATGATAGTGACCTGACGTTGTTGAACCGGCATCAAATACAGCCCGTGCAATCGTGAAACTCCTGATACCATTGACACCTGAGACGGCAATTGGAGTCACCGAACCGAATGGTCGGTCGCCTGCCTTCAGTTGCTCCGGTGCGATTAGTAGAGGCTGACGAATCTCACGCGGAGCCTCACAGAATCCTGCGACGAGTTTCTCGATCTCTGGTGGGAGGTTCAAGACACCTGCTTTCTTTGGAGACAGCTCGATCGCAGCGCAGAGCATCAGTGCAAAGACAATATCAATGGCATCCGACGCGGTACCCGGAAAGTGATGAAGATTGATGGTGCGTCCGTCTGAGAGGATCTGGATCGTCTTTTGCTTGCCTTCCTTGGATATCTCGATGTGAAGATGGCCTTCGACCACCTTAACATTCATTTCACTCCGATGTGCACTCCGTTTCTGGGGGGACCTGATCTCAGCAGCAAACTCGCCGGTTCCACTCCCAGCATTCAACAAACAACAACCGTCCTTCAGGAGCATGACCTCGGTTACTCCGATCGTGCTTCCATCTCGATTTGCCGTTGCCGAGATCACGTAGTCTGCATCGACAAGTGCACCGTGAAGAGCTTGAAGATCGACCGCTTCGAAGCCATGTGTTCTTGCGATTACCCGGCGCACCGGGTCAGGTTCAACTGCAAGTATTCGACTGCCGCAACTCGCTAAGATCCTTGCTAAGCCGGATCCAACGGACCCATACCCCAACAAAGTAACACGCTTCCCAGCAAGACTCGACCGCGAGAAAGTGCTGAGCGCGGTGACTATGGCAGCGGGCGTAGCCGTTCCATTCTCAACACTGAGCTTAAGTTGGCTCTCCGCGACATTCACGACGGGATGGCGAAGGCCGTCCTTGGCGTCATGGTACCGGATTCCAGAGGTAGTTTGCTCTATCGTGAAGAACCCTGGCCGCAGGATAACCTCATCAGTTACGAGGCGGGAAACCCTGGCTCCGTCCTCAAATGCGATGTCAATCGTCGGTAACGTCGCTTGAACATCGTCTTCAAGGAGTCGATTGCTGAGGCAACACGGGTGTTCGCTGACGCGTCTGAGCCGCGGCAACTCAATGGTGAAGTCGTCCAAACACGGGTAGTGCCTTACACGCTTCCAGCCAATGGCCAACTCGTTCAGAAGGTTCTAATTGACTGGAAGAACACCAGTGATCTACCAGCCGGCGCCGCCTTTGCTGACATCGTCGCCTATGATGCAGATGGTGAGAAACTCCAGTCTGGGACGAAGGATTATTGCATCTTTAGCTACGATGGCTGCGAAGAGAGCAAGATTCTGCCCGGGAAGACCTACATCGAGCCCGATGATGATGGTTACGTTCTGCTCTCAAACGCCTTCGGAAGAGCGGAACACGTGGAGGCAAAGATCACAAAACTCCTTGACTGCTAAAAAACGAGGATGGCAAGACCTCAGTGCTCCGCACCGCGCCAGCGAAGAGGATACCTTTGGTCCAAAGAAACTCACACGTCAGGATCGGCTGTTGGCGGTTGGTCGGCTACGATGTCGCTATAGGACTTCTCATGGCAAACAAGACGATCCGAGTTCCGATCTGACGCCCGGGCACTGATTCGTTCGATACTCGAAACGCAGTTCCGAACCTGTCAACAGACTTCTAATAGCGTCCCACCCTCTCCGCAATTTTTCGAAAAGGGTTTCCGAATCAAAAATATGGTCGGCACGAAGTGCCGTCTGTTCTGAATTCCCCCCAATAAGTCCTGAATCCAAACGGGTTCGCCACGCAGAGCGTGGCTCCTCGTTATCCAATGCAACAATATGAATAATCAAACTAGAAAATTTTTTATATACACCAGAAAATCTACCGACACCGAAGATCGGCAAGTTAGAAGCATTTCGGACCAACTGGCCGAGTTAAAAAGTTTAGCGTTAAAAGAGAATATTGAGGTTGTAGATATTTTTGTGGAGAAACAAACCGCTAAAGCTCCGGGTCGGCCAGTATTTAATGAAATGCTTCTCCGTATCGAAGCAAATGAGGCAAATGGAATTTTAGCGTGTCACCCAGACAGATTAGCGAGAAATAGTGTTGATGGTGGAAAAATAATATATTTGCTCGATACGGGAAAAATTGCCGAGCTAAAATTT
>JAUSEP010000032.1 GCA_030650195.1 Candidatus Berkelbacteria bacterium
TAGGTATCGGTCGCGCCGAGGGCTTGGGCGGCATTGAGGGTAAAAAGTAAGTCCTCGGCATCAGGAAGGGTGGGAAGGTATCGGGTGGCTTCTGACTTGCATTGATAAAGATTATTGAGAAGTTCTGGGTTCCCGTTAGCATCCTTCTTAACGTCGCTAGCGGCGCAGTAACTGTACCAGCCAAGTGGTGTGCCGGTGCTACCGCCACGATTGCTGGCAATAGCTGTTCCGACGCCGACGCTGGTGGCTAGAATTGCTCCGCCTTTATCTGTGGCGTTATTTATTGCGGTGTAGGCTACTAAACCGGCTGTCTTGTCTGAACCAAAGTCTGCTGCCAGTTTGCCGTAGACGGATGCCGCCCCCAAGTTAAGACACCCACCAGAAGCATTGTCTTTACAGTACGGACGATAGCCATCTTGCTCCCACCGGCCGTTAGCACCAGCGCCAGACAGGGTGGGAACGGACATAATTAAGCTGGCTTTGGTATTCTGGCTCTTAAATCGGTCTCCGAGCGTTGTCAATATGGCCGATCTACCCCACGTCCAACCATTATACGGATTAGGATCGTTTTGATCGATTAGGCTATTATTACGACCCATGTTTCCCAACTGAGATAGTAAAGGCTTCGAAGAGCAAACCGTACCGGCAAGACCGTTAACCTGGCCGAGATAGGTACAGACCTTGTTGCTACCTCTGTCGCCTCCCTTAAATTCCAGGGAGTTACTTACGCCACTTGGCCAGTTCGCGGGATTGTTTTTGATTGTGTCGGTGAATCCAGCGGCGGTCGGATCACCAGTGCCGTAATCACTGATAAAGAAGCTATTGTCAGATAGCGTTCCATAATCCGGCCGGCCAAGCATTTTCGCGCCGATAGAAGAACCGTAGTCGGCGATGGAGAGATCGGTTTTTTGCTTGCCGCCGAAGTAGACCAGCTTAATGTTGCTTTGATATTTGTAGGCGACTAGCGAACCACCAAACAAATTAGGAATGTCCTTGGTGGAATCAGCCGAAACGTATTGAGGAACCCACTTCAGCGTCACGCCCATGGTTAATCCAGCACCTTCTTCTTTCCAAAGCGAACTGTACTGGCCAAAAGTTCCTCCAGCCACAAATAGCTTACTTACTCCCGATTCATAATAACTAGCCACCATCCCTGCTCGTCTTGGGGCTGGACGATAGAGGATGCCAGGATTTTTGTTGGATAAGCGAATTTTCCAGATTCCTCCGGTAGTATCTTTGTACCATTCTGGAGCGTTGGGATAATCATACGACATCTGATGGTCGGTGATAGTTACTAGACGGTTTGTTGTTCCGTCACTTGCAATCTGGCTGGTACTATAGCCTATCGGGTGCGGTGAAGCGGTTAGTTTGTCGTAGTAAAAGTTGAAGGTACTATTTGCATAAGAGCGACTGCTGACAATAAAGGTGTAAGCAGATGTGGGAGACGGAAAGACACCAGTTTTCCATATCATCACCGTTGCTCCAACGCCTGGGATTGTACCAAGCTTGTCGCTTGGAACGCTCTGAAGTGAAACATAATTACTGCCGGAGCCGTTGAAGGTGCCGCCGCTAATTGTATCGGTTCTAAATGACGGGGTCATCGTGACCTTGACTTTTTTTGAGTCGGCCGCGAAGCCGGAATCACCTGGATAGGCGCTATTATGACGCAGACAAAGTTTAGCGGGATCGTATGAGTTGCCACATCCACTTGGTGGATTGATAAAGGTATCCTCGACAATAGCGTGAAATGTTTCGCGAGTGCCGTCAGTTAGACGCCGTTCGAGGGTCGCCCAGGCGCCCACGACTACCTTACTAGCGTCGCTAGAACTGATGTCTAATAAGTAGCGAGCATTGCTATCCCAGCCTTTAGCCACAGTCTGGCTCTTCGGATCGGTAACGTCGGTTTTGATGATTTCTGGGTTCGAGTTGTTGGTAGTAGAAATCTGGTAGGTGTAGTTTGGGCGAACAATTTGGAAATTGTAAGCGGTAGTAGTATCGGTCGTGTTGTCAATGCTTGGCATTGACCAAGCGGCGCTGGCGGCGCCGGGGAAAGTTGCCTTGCTCTTGAACTCAACGTTCCACAAATCGGCAAACCGATGATTATAGTTAATGTTCTTGGCCGCTCCCTGCCAATACGAAGCTTTGGTAGAAGCCGTTGGTTGCGGGGTAAAAGTCGCGCCGTAGCGAGGCGAGGGAAAGGCGACCGCCGAATCGTTAGCAACCCTACCGACACTCTGATCGGAGTAGTCCTTGATTGGCGCCGTTTTTTCATCGGCGACAAAGTAGACCTGACCAGCCGTGTCAATAAAGCTGATGAAACCAGACAGGGTATTAGTTAAGTTATTGCCGTTGTATTGTTCAAGTACAACCGAATCCCCAACGGCATAACCTGTCGCATCGGCTAGTAAGCAATAATATAGCTGGCCGTTGATTACGCCCGTACAATCGGAGGTGGCGATCTGACGTTTTACAACCTGAATGGCAAAATTCTTCATCTGGACCGTTTCGTTTGTATTGGCCTTATAGCCGTAGAAACTCGCATTAATAGTACTTGTCGAGTAGTCAACCCCTTCTATCTTGCCCCAACTATAGAAGTTACCACCGGCAAGTTTATCGCCATACATGTAAATCTCGTCGCCCCTAGCAAGACCGGCGGTACTGGGATAAATTCTGATGGCGCTGGAGAGTTGGCCGTCTACTTTTAGGGTTTGGGTGTCGTCTTTGAGGTTTTTGGCAGTCATATTCCAGCGTTCCAATCCAGAGCGGTCGGCTAGCGTTGAAGTGACTCGAGCGGTGTAGGGCGCGCCGTTTTGAATTTTCTTCGAAGCATCAAACGTATAGCTGATTTTTTCCCAGGGTCCGTTTGGAAGGTTGTAGACATAGACGTCGTTAGTTACCCGTTTGGCTATCCTTAGGCCGGGCCGATTGGTATAAAGGCAGGTTGATTGAGAAACCTCGCAATCTCCCTGGTTGGCAACATTAACCCATTCATGGTAGTAGCCACTGATCATCACCAGGCGGTTATTGTTGCTGGTATTATCGTAAGCCATCGAGGCACCCGCTCTTCGACCTGGGCCAATACCGCCCGGAGTCTTAAAAGTCCAGCTATCTGCCTCCGGGTCATAAATCCATAGTTGGTCTGATTCCGAGGCATACCCGCCATCGTAATCATTCATCGCTATCGCCCCGCCGTAGTAGGCGATCTTTGGTCTATTACTGTCGAGCGGGTCGGTGTAGTATGTGTAGGCCATCTCGCGAGTTGGGAGCGGGCTTTGGCGGAGTTTGTCAACAGTGAAGCTCGTAAAAACTGTGCCGTTATTGGTGTATTCAACTCCTGTCACCTTGCCCCAAACTGGCGCGATGACACCCTTCGTTAAGTTGACTAGATCACCAACTGCTGGACATGCGGTCTGGCAAGCGGAGGGTTGAACTATGGTCGGTACACCGTCGGGAAAGGTAATATCAGCCGAATTAATTGAATTAGCCGTCGAGAACTGTGGTGGCGCTAGCACGGCAATGGTGTCAAGATCAGTCCCCGTCACTGCGCCACCCGTCGCTTTGGTGGGGGTATTATAACTGTCGTTAGCAAGATGAAAGGTGACGTTAATCGCTTCGACGCCGTTAGAAACCGATATCGGGCCGATGGCGGTAAGCTTGACGGAATACATCCGGCCCTGATCTTGACCGCGCAAGAGCAAGGAGAGCGGCTGTTGATTCTTATCGAGCAATTGTAGGGTGATCAGTTGGTCCAGACGTAGTCCTTCTAACGAGCCGTAGATGAAGCCGGTGATATTGGCATTAGGAGAAAAGGGTGAGTTATCGGTAAGCTTTATGAACGAAAACGATTTGGCGCCCTTAACTATCCCCACTTTCCAGTCGTTATCAGCCGTAGTCATTAATGGTTGAGTTTTCTTTGTCCACGTCAACTCTGTGGCTTCGGCATTATCTGTTTTGTACGGCATTGAATAATCATCGGCTTCTGGGGTATCGTTCCAAAGGGCGGGCTGGAGCCATTTCAATTTATAGTCAGGGGAGTCAACGAAAAGATCGCCGAAGCCGTATTGATAGAGTTGGGCGTCCGTTATTGAAGCGTCAATCCAAACCTTAAAGTTATTTTCTTTGATAGTATTCTCAAATTTTTGCCGCAGTTCGGTTGCTGGAATTCGGTCAACTTTCGTGTCAGGAGTGGCGGTAAATAGCCCCGAGTCGCTCCAGCGAGGCAAGTACGGCAGGTAGACGAAATCAACGTTTTTGTAGTAGGAGCTGACACCGTCAGTGGACTTGCGGGTTAAAAACTGGTCTTGCGGACCGCCAAGTTTGACCGTCCAGTAATTCAAGTCTTTCTGCTTGGCGCCAAGTGGGGCGAAGGGATTGTAAAAATGCCCCATATTGGTTAATTGGGAGATGGTTTTGGCTTTGTCGTCCACTGACAGAATGCCGTTACCGGGAATAATCCCCAGCGGTGTATCGTTGACGATATTGGCGTAATTAAAAATCATTGCCGGGTTGGCGTCGTTTGCCTGGTTAAGTAGGTACTGGCCGTCATTTGTCCAGGGTAGTAGAACAATGACCCCGTTACATCGTGGGAGCGAAGTTTGAACTTTCTGGTAGGTAGAGACTATTTTTCGAGGGCTAGGACGATAGGTTCCGCTCGGTAGATCTGTCTCCTCGTTGGTGTCTAGATCAAAAACCTTCCCGACGGATGTTGGGGGTGTACCAGCAACTAGTTTTTCTTTGACTTTTACCAAGGCGGAGTCGGCAGCGGATTTAGCAACCACTGAGTTAGCGATCTTGTCAGTTGAAGCTAGTTGGTCAAATCTAACGGCGATAGAGGCTAAAGTAGTCGTTGTTAAGATGGCTATTATCATCACTGTTAACAAAAGCGCCGAGCCAGCAGAGTGGTGAAGTCGATGAGCTTTCATTTTTTATTCCGATCCGCCACCATCGCTAATAATAATTGTTAGGCTTTGGGTATCGCTACCTCCAACACCGTCAACAACCTTAAGGACAAAGTTGTAAGTACCGGCCGTGGTTGGGGTGCCGGAGATCGTCGTTGTTGGTGTCCCGGACGATGACAACGTTAGCCCGGGTGGCAGAGTGCCGGAGAAAAGCGACCAAGTGTACGAGCCAGTTCCGCCGGTGGCCGTGACCCCTTGAGTGTAGCCGCTGGCCACCGTCCCGCCTGGCAAACTGATAGTTGTAATACTTAGTGTTTGGCCTTGTCCTGAAGGCAAAACGTTCAGCAAGAAAGTCTTCTCCGCATAGTTAGTCAGATTACTACTTTCGGCGGCTCTGATAAGCATGCTATAGTCTCCAGCGGCCGTGGGAGTACCGCTAATCTTACCACCACTGCTCATACTCATGCCGTTGGGTAGATTACCGGATTTAATAGTCCAGGTGCAACTGCAAGACATGGCAGGATCAACACCTCTGTCAGCCTTCAGCTGTCCTCCGGGTAACTGCGTTCCGGGACTGTAATTTACTCCTTCAGTGGCGTCAGGTAGCGGGGAAGTGGTCGTGATCGCTATCTGATCGTCGATAACAATAATTGATAATTCTCTAGTGGCGGTGCTGTTCGGGATGTCGCTATCGGTGACCTTAATAATAATTGGGAATGTGTGGCCGGCTGTTGGCGGATTTGGTGTGCCGTCAATAACGCCGGTGGTGCTGTGCAATGTCAGTCCCGCTGGTAATGGACCGCTGTCGTCGTCCAGTGCCCAAGTATAATTCGGCATACCACCACTAACAACGACATTGGCGCTATAGGGAGGTGTACCGGCATGAGCAGCAGGTAAACTAGTCGTATCAATCTTTAGTGTTGTTATCGCCTCATTAACCAATCCAATGGACAGTCCCTCTTGAATTGTTAGGGTCGGTTGTCGAGCTTCGCTAGTGCCACCGCTACCCTTTTGCGCCATTTCTAACGTCAAGGAGTAGCGCAGGAGCTGCTTGGTAATACAGGTAGCTGTCACAACCGTACAAGGTATGTTTTGCAAAGAAAATTGGGCGTCTTTAACTACAGCTTGGGTATTAGTTAGGCGATTTTGGTAAATCGGGTCGGTAGATAGGCTCGGGCAACCTCCGCCTGAATCAATATTATAAATCAGGACGGCGATAAGTGTGCCGTCTTTAATAATTTTATATTTCTCCTCGCCAGTTGCGTTTGGGTCGGGACTAACAGAGGCTCGGCCAATGATTGTACAGGTGTTGCCAGATTGAAGATTGGAAAAAGCTTTAACCTGAATAGCAACTTTCGTTCCCTGGTCAGAAAGGAGACTTATCCCACCGACTGGGGCGTTATCCGTCGCCCGTCGAATTTCATCACCAACGCTTCGAGTACTCTCGCTTATGGATGAACGAGCGTCAGCTTTCTGAATCATCCCGTTGGTGCCGACAACGGCAAAGAGAGCAATGCTAATGGCAATGAGTAGTAGGGCTACGCTAATGACCAGTTCAATCAAAGTGAATCCCCTTAAATGTCTCATTCAATTATCCTTGCTGTTGTGAGCTGCTTTTGCGCACCCTTACCCCAGGATGTAGTAGCGTTAACAAGGTAGCGTTTATTAGTAACGCCGGTACCGAAAGCCTCTCGGATAATGACCGAAGGGGTAAATTGTAATTTGCTCGTCCCGATCTTTACCGCCTCTTTAGCGTTAGTCGATTTTAAAACGCAATCCTGGTTGATATCAGTCGGTGGGCAAATTACATAACAAGAAGCTTCACCGATACATCCCTGATATGGCTGGGTCGTTGCGAAATTGGCTCCCATAGTTCGCCTCATCAGTGCCACAAATGCAATTGATTGTTCGTTTAGTCCCAACGCCATCTGCTTAAGCTCTGTTGTCTCCGTTAAGCGAGCGGCGGCATTGTTTAGAGAGGCCATTGCAACCCCAACTAAAACCAAAAAAGCAATTGCGAAGAGTACTTCAATAAGTGAGAAAGCGGACTTTGAGCGATGGAATAGTTGACGCATCATAATTGTGCCTCAACGCAAGGACTCTGAGCCGCCTGAGCCCGACTAATAAATACACCCGCTATTTTTTTGAGTATCTTTTGCTCTGTTTTGGTAATAGGAATGATCGGATTACAGGAAGTTGACGTACCAGGAGGGTCATCCTGAAAAACAGGCGGTGGTGTCGGATCGGTTTTGGGGTCAGAGATAACCGAACCGCACGAGAGTGTAAAGTCCTTTGATCGTTGCTTGAGTAGAGGATCTGCATCGTTGACAGGCTGTGTTTGGTTAAGCGAATCGAGCGCCGCAATGGTTACCGTGACGGTCTTCGGTTGGTTGGCGACGGTAAACGAATCGGTGGTGAATTGGTAACGAACGATATCGGCCGCTAAATCGTAAAAATAGTTAATCGCCAGCGGCGAGGGAGGATTTGGCGAGCCAACAACTTGCCAGTTGATGTTGTAGGCGACGAATAAGTTAGGGTCGACAGTGCCCGGATCGTTAACTCGGTCCTTAGCTCTCGGATAGCTAATGGTGATGTCGGACTCTGAGGTACCACAGGCCACCGAGATAGTGAATTTGTTGGGATCAAGAGAGCGGTTGGGGGGATCGTCGTCGTTCCACTGAGGTGTCAAATTGTCGACTACCGGGGTGAAATAGCTTTGCGGATTAGATCTTGTGATTGCCACTTGGTGAGTTACTCTATCAAGCGTCACGTAGCGCTTGTCGCCCACTTTTTGACTTCCTAGGGCAACTACTAAGTAACGAGCGACGGTATTCCCATTTGCTTTGTTTTTGCCCGCCCAACTAGAAATGAAGAGCTGTCCGGATTTGTAGATGGGGTTGTTGTAGCTACCACAGCTAAACGAGTCGTCGCCTACGGCAAAACGGATCACCGCTCGGTCATCAAGTGCAGTTTGGTTAGAGGGGTAAAAAGATGCGATGTAAATACCACGTGGCAAAGTTATGTTACGCAGGGTCGTAAATCCGCCCTGCAAATCACCCGTATCGCACTGCGTTAGCCCGCGTTCCAGACTGATACTGTTAGCTGTCACCTCGCCGTTTTCTACTCCGGCAATATTTGCGGTCGTAAATTTGCCAAAAGACACCTGAAAAACTTGTGGTGATCCAGCAGAATCATTTTTATCCGGTGCTTTGGCCCTCGTGGCCGCTTCGATAATCACTTGGCGGAGCTGATTAGCGCTAGAATCTAGCAATAATCGGTCGTTACGATTAAAGAGATTCGGAATGCTGGTTAAGCCAATAATGGTGATAACGGCGATCACCACCATCAGCTCGATAAGCGAGTAGCCAGTAGTGGTGGCCGTTTTTGTCATCTTGACGGGAGTTGGAGTACCAAAAGTCTTCGCCGACAAAAGCGACCACCGGAGAAACCGGCTCGGTCCGCTAGTACGCCGCAACGACATCGAGGTCTCCAATCACATTTTTGCAAGCAGTGTTGGCGATATAACTGCTCGTACTGCTGACAATTGGCTCGTAAGCTACTTTAGTGTCTGGAGTAATAAGCTGGTCATCGGCAGATTTCCTCTTACACTGGTAGAGATACTTGCCGTCAGTGACAGAACCAGCAGATAGAGCAGTAAAAAAACCGCCGGTATAAATATTGTATAGTAAATAAGAGTCCGAGTCATCGTCAAGGTGACGAACAACCGCGCCCGAGCCCTTATAGTAGCGTTTTAGTGTAGAAGCCTGATTGAATAGCCAGTTTGCGTCAGAATCGGTGGATTCGTTTTCTAGACGCGAGGTAACGACTGCGTCACCGTAGTCGTACGAAACACGATATTGGTATTTATCCCAAGGATTGGTCGACATTAACTTTGGATCGGCCAGTAGGCGATCTGTGTAGCGCAGGCAGATCAGGAAGTGGTTGACCGCCACGAACCCCGGCTTTAGTGTGATCTTCGCCGCGTTTGGCGTTGCGTTATTTAGAGCTCCAATTAGGGGGTCTGTCTCAGTGCTGGTAAAAAGGGCGGAGTCGCCGCCTGTTGCTGGCAAGTTATTACAGGCCACTACGTCAGTGCCAAGACCAAAATTAGAGTTAAGGTTTTCGTCGGTCGCGTTGCCCTGTTCTCCCAAGCTAAACGTGGAGTTAGGGTATATCTTAAAGTCCGCCTTGAATAAGTTGACTCCTGACAGGAAGCTGTTGACATCGGCTTTACGTTTAGCGTCACGGCTCTTACGTTGGATTGGTACAACCGCAACTGTTACAAGGGTGATCAGAATCCCAATAATTGTAATCACAACCAAGAGCTCAACTAAAGTGAAACCTCCTAATCTCCCCCGTCCAAGAATCTTCATATACTTACGTTTAGCATACCTAATTCCCCTGTTAGATTGAAGGTTGCGCTTCATCAGAATGAACCAGTTAAGCTGTAGATTGGCTGGAGTACTGAGATAACGATAAACGCCACCGCTCCACCCAGTACAACAATAATAAACGGCTCGATTAAGGCGGAGAAGGTGCGAAGCTTGGAGTCGACTTCTTGTTCGAAGTAATCGGCTAATGTTGAGGCCGAACCGCCTAAATCTCCAGATTGCTGGCCGACAAATAACAGCTGGGTCATTAGCTTTGGGAAGTACTTATTATCCTGCATTGTTGAAGTTACGGCCGCTCCCTGTTCAAGTGAGCGCATCAGTAGCTTCAAGGTTCTGCGGAAAATGGTATTAGCAGTTGAGTCAGCGATAATTCCCACTGCTTCCAAAATTGGTACTCCTGCTGAAAGAAGAAGCGACAACGTTCGATTAAATCTTGCTAAGTAAACCTGTTGAGTTAAGGGACCAAAGATTGGGAAATGTAAACCTACGTAGCTACCAGCTTCTTTGCCTGGTTTGGTCATCATGAAGAGTTTTAATGCTATTACGAACCCTAATAGGATACCGATAAGAAGCCCCCACTGATTAATCAAAAAGTCAGTTATCGCAAGTAAAATTTTCGTTGAAACTGGTAACTCAGTAGCTTGAGAAATAAAAATGTCTTTGATTGGTGGGATAACTTTAGTTAGAATTATTGCTCCGACTATTACCATCACAATCATAATAAAAGCTGGATAGATCATCGCTCCTCGAACTTTGCCGACAAATTCCGCTGAGCGGGCTGTACTGCTAGAAAGATCATCTAGAACCTTGACCAAATTTCCTGTTGCTTCGCCTGCACGAACAACACCGACCTCCACTTCAGGAAAAGTTTTTGGTTGGCCGGCCATTGCAACAGAGAGCGCAAAACCATTTTCCAGCGAGGAGTGTATTTGGGTCATTACTTTACGCAATTTTTTGTTTGGTGTTTCGGCGGCAATATCTATCGCTTGAGTGATACCGACTCCGGCTTTCAACATCGTTGAAAGCTCTCGATACATTATCGAGCGGTCTTTAGCGGAAACTTTGCCAGACGAGAACCGACTTATTGCCGAAGACTCTTCGACAATAGAGATGATGGTGTAATGCCGACTTTGGAGTAATTTTCTGACTGCTCCAAGCGTACCAGTAGCACGGCCAGAACGGATATGACCTTTCTCATCTTTGACTTTATACCGAAAAAAAGGCCTTGCTGTTTTTGTCATCCCTCCTAGATAAAAGTGTAGAGCAGAATGAGTCAATTTGCTACCATGAATTTATGGTAGTTGATGCCGCCCCATTGCTAGGCCGTCCAGTGATCTCGACCACCGAGAAAAAACTTGGCGTTGTAGATCGAATTGTTTTTGATGGTATCGATGCTAAAATTGCTGGATTCCAGGTTAATCTGGCGGGGGTTTTGAAGCGCTTTGCCGCCCTAGAGATGATGGAAGTCATTTCCATCGAACGTGACCAAGTGGTAACCGATGACGGACAAACTCTTAGTCGCGACCTCAAGCACTTTGATGAGCTGATTAAACACTGGGGCACGATTCTAAACGTTTACGCTAAAACCGAATCTGGCCGTAAAATTGGCCGTGTTGTCGATGTCGCCGTTGATGACCAAACCGGCTACATCACCCGTTTCTATCTACGAGACTTTCTGCGCGAAAGAATTATTCCTCGGCGATTTCTTGTTTCAATTACCCCTAAAACTATAATCTTCAAGGACGTCGTTGCTCAGCCGATCTTTGACTCCGAAGCTGTTGCCGCCGAAGCTGTTGGAGTGAGCTAGTAATTTTCTTTGATTTGGTTTAGCTTCAGAAAATCCTTACCAAAAGGACGGAGGTTAACATGAAGCGTTCTGTTGTCGTACTCGTCACTGCCGCGCTTCTGTTTACCGGAAGCATCAGCGAAACATTGGCGCAGGCCTACTATCATCGCACTTTTTACGAAGGTATCGACCGGTTTGAACTGCACTACTTCCCTGGCGGCGTCACAGCTGGGCAGGCCAAGAAACTAACAGGCGGTTACGCGGCCTTGCCGGCTGGATACTACGGTTACATGAAAATCGGGACGGTTTGGCGAAATGACATCGTCGGCTACACCATGATCAAGGGCCAGACACTGGCTGACTATCTGAAGAGGTACGGTCGGCCAGTCTTTGCCATTCGCGACCAAACTATCGACATCTTCGGATCGTTCAAGAGCTTTCTTGCGGCCGATCCGACCAGATACCAGTACGGGCGTGAGGCCGACTATGTTGCTCGAGATAAAGGTCGTCGCACCGCACGGACGATCCTGGCAAAAAGGGGGAGTGAGATTCACACCATTGTCATGCGGGGACGAGACCGAGACTGTCGACGTCGTCTGAAGAAAAATAAGCTCTACCAAAAGTTTGTTTTCCTAGACGGCGGAGCATCGCTTTCGCCGTCAGCCCGCAACCCGTGCTATCTAGTCATCCGCCGAGGCGATTTAGTCGCCACGTTCTTTGACTAGAGCACGTTTCAGGCGAAGCCGCCCCAACGGCTTCGCTCATTTTTTATAGAGACAGCCGCCCGAGAGAATACGCGGGCGGCGGAATGGGTGTAGGCCTTACTTGAAGGCAAACGAGACGGCCAGTAGGGCACCCCCAGCTACCGTCGTGAACATTGGCTTGATGATCTGGCTGGGTCCCAGGATCATTTGCTTGACATCACGGTAGGCACGATACCAGTTGCTTGCACCCCAACCCACAATGAAACTTCCAGCAGACCAAATAACTAAGTGCATTGCCGACCTCCCATGTCCGACAGAAGCCTCATTCTACAATTGACCACGTAAAAATAAAAGGAGGTCGCGAACTCAAACGAGTCGCGACCGGTAATCCGAGACGAACCTCGGCCAGAGAGCTGTTGGGTAAGACAGCCTCCTAGAGCTTGTAGCTCATCCTCCTTTCGCCCAGGAGGAAGGGTCGCGCCCTATTGACTTTCAGACTGGCTCGACTTGCTCGACGTAGCGCTCACCACCGCGCCCGGGTTGACCAACGTCGATGTCGAGGACATCTGGCCCGCGAGGCCAGGAGTTCCAATAGAACTCTTCAATTGCAATACACTCAAATGGTACTCCCTGTGCAACGTGCTGGGTAAGCCACGTACACCTCCTGCATGCTACCAAAAAGTGGAGGCACCTCAAATAAAAAACACCCGCCTAATACAGGCGGGCTAACGCTGGGTTGGGAAGCGATTCACGGTAGGTACTCTTGATACCGGCTCGAAACGATAAGTGACTTTGGGTCGAGTCCGTTCCATGATATTTGGCTGTTCACTACGCAGCTGGTGATGATCGGTTGCCACTGGTGCTCGAACTCGTTGACCCGCTGTTGGAGCGATCCCGGCGTGTCGTCTTCGTAAATCGGCACCGGAAAACGGAAGAAGGTCGGCCCTTCGTCATACCGATCGGTGACAAAGTGCATCGTCACCGCCGATTTAGTGATCTCGCCGCGCTTGAAGGCGGCAATGACCGCCTCGTGAACCTTGTGGCCGTACATCCCTTCGCCACCGAATTCCGGCAGTGGCCCGGGGTGAATGTTGAAAGTCGTCCGCGGATTGAGACCTCGAACCAGCTTTAGCCAGCCCGATAGCGCCACCCATTCCGCTTCAAAGTCATTAACGATCCGGCGATAGGTTCTGGCTTGATATGGACCGCCGAAGTACTCGAACGGTACGCCAAGTTCTTCGGCATGACGACGGACACCGCCGTCTTTGTGATTGGACACGACACCGACGATATCGGCGATCAGGTCGGGGTTCTCGCCCCGACTGCGAAGTACTAAGTTACGAAATCCCGAGCCCCCACCATCCTTGGACCCGGAAGCAAAAACCAAAACACGTGGCATTTGTCTCCTCCTGTTTGCTTGTCCGTATTTTACAAAACCAACCAGGGAAAGCAACGTATCGGAGCAGTTTCTTTGGCTCCACAAACAGGCTCTAATCTCTTGACTTCCTCGAGAAGTCTGCTATACTTCTCGTATCGATTGAGCATCCTCTTGCTCAGTCACGAATCTCTCACTATAGGTGAAACAACATGAAACGTTCAGAAGGTATGTTGAGGCGCCCCGTTTACGTGGCGCTACTCTGGGTTCTTGTCGTTGCCTTCTTGGCAGCGGCGTTACCCCAAGCCGGATGGCTCGGCAAGTTCAAGACAAGCTACTTGGACACCAACAAGCGCTGGCTCCCCGTGTCAAAGGCCATACCGCAGATCACCAAGATCCGCGACAAGGCGTTGGCCAAGGGACAGCTGACTGCTACCGAATACGCTGCTGCAGTTTGGCAGATACGCGATCTCGAAGATAGGGCAGGTCGGCACTTCCCCGACGGGATTACCGGCGTACCGAAGCTCCTGGGAATTACGATGGTTCCCGCTTCAGGAGGAGCGCTCGGCAACAACTCTCTTGCTGTCGCCCTGAGTGAAGAGCAGGCAAAGCACCCCGGCTCGCCGGCGGGCAAAAACCTTCTTCTTTGCTCACTTCTTGTCGGTTGCTGGTTCATCCCGTTAGCCTTCTTAATCCTAGTGATGCGGCTGGCTACGGTAGCAAGGACGGGGAGACAACTCCGAGTGATGGTCCGGGCTAACGTCTGGGAATTCGTCGGTGCGAGCCTCTTCTGGGGAATCGGCCTTGGTGCCTTTCACCCCGAGAAAGACGAATACCTCCTTACCAAGATCGCCCGACTTGGCTATCGCGAAGAGGAGGATACCGGCACCGACTGGGCGCAAAAGCGCGCCACGGTTCTTGTCCTACTCGAGCGCGGTCGGTTCGACGCCGTTTCGCCGCTTCAAACCATCTGGGCGATGCTCAGGTTGGTCTGGGGTGGTAGTTGGCGTCGCGCCGGTTTCGGTGTTCGTCTCGCCTACGCAAGACAGGCCGCCTACGTCTCTCTCATAGGGACGCTAATGGTCGTGGCAGGCCAGATGAAAGCCTACGCCTCGAGCGAAGGCATCATCTTGCAACGAGTCGTCATCAACTACAGTAGGAACCTGAGCGTCGGCGGTCCGGCTTCAGAGAACCTGTTTCTGACTTTCAAAGGAGGTGTGACGGCCGGAATCTTCGGCTACTCGTCATCTCACCCCGTCTACGAGCTGTTGGTGGACATCACAGAGCTGAAGCTGCCAGATGGCAGTCTGACGCTTGGAGCGTTCGCTGATTGGTCGGATGCGGGCAGACTCACTAGCTTTGGCGCCGCTGGGTTTGCGGTGATGAAGCTCGACAAGGCAACCCTGACGACTCCGGTGTACTTCACGCGGAATCCGCAAGGGAAGCACGGCTTCAGCGCTCCGAACATCCAGCTGGCTTGGCCTAGCACGAATATGGCATATGGCTTCGGCGGGGCAGTGTTTGCCAACGAAGGTAGCAAGCCAACGTACATCGCCGGACTTTTGCTTAAGATCCAAGGCAAAAGCACGTCCTTTGCCGTTCGTCTCGGCCAATTCTTCTCCGGTTCTTCCAAGGGCCAGTATCAGCTTCGGCTGGATCTTTCATTCGCTCCGTAACCGCCCTGTTGCGGTAACCGCGGCCTCTCCCGAGTTTGGGAGAGGCCGTTTTCTTTTGGCAGGAAAATTAGTTTTTTTTCGAATTCTTTTTCAGCCAAGTGGTGAGTTCCTCAAAATTCAATTTATCTTCTGCTACCCCAACGGCTAAATTCTCTAGCTCGGTATCGGTGACGTGAAGTTTATGACCGTTCAGCTTAATAAAAATACTCATAACGGCGGTTCCGGTTCGCTTATTGCCGTCAATAAAACCGTGGTTTTTTATCAACCCCTGCATCAAAACTGCCGCCTTTTCAAAGAGTGTTGGATAAGCATCATAGCCACCAAACGCGGCCTGGGGACGGGCAAGAGCCGACTCAACCAAACCAATATCTCTAACCCCGTCAGAACCGCCGAAATTTTCGATTAGAATTGCGTGAATTGCCAGCACCTGTCCAATGCTGACATACGTGGCCATGAGGATACCTTTAGCGCTTAGCTAATTTTGCCATCGCACCACCGTGCTCCGCTAAAAATTCTTTGAGCTCCTCGGCTAATCGAGGACTAAGACTGCCGTCAGAGAAACTGGCCGGCACTAACTTAGCCACAACCTTACCGTGGCGCGTGAAATCGTAAATCACCTTTTTTTGCTCGACTTCGTCGGTAATTTCCGAAATTCGGCTTCGCGCTTCAGTCGTAGAGATAGCTTTGTTAGTCATCAGATAAAATGTACATTAATGTACATTTGTTGTCAAGAGCCCGCCTTCGTTAAAACTTCGGCAAGGTAAAACCGTTTTCTTTTGGCGGGGAAATAGGAACCTCTTAACCTGGCATTTGTGCATTTCGCCCAATCTTCGTTAGTAATTTATAGTATAATGTCCGTATTGGGATCGCGCTCGGAACGAGCGAATCAGATACCCAGTGAGGAGCACTCAATGTTAGCGATGACCCTTTTAGCATGCTCAGCAGGGTGTGCTGTTGGCTCAATTGCGATCTCTTGCTACCAACCCGTCAATCGCACGGCAATGAGTCGTCTGATTATTATCGCCGGCGCCCTGACGCTAGTCGCGATAATCTTGATGATTGCAGCAGGCGAATTACCCCCACGTTTCGGGTAAAAACCGAGGCCAGGCACGCTGGCTTCCGCAGAAATGCGCGGAGCCGTTTTCTTTTGGCAAAAGAGTTGGCCGCGATCTCAATCGAGTCGCGGCCGGTCGCCGGTTGACGAACGCAAGCCCGGTTGGATTGGCCGTCCTCTGCCTGCGTATAGTCCGCTTTCTAACACCAGTAGAGCCGCCACGCCCTACCTGTCTTGATGGAAGAATTATACCACAACCCGCGAAGCCGTTTTCTTTTGGCGGGAAAATCTAAGTTCTATTGATTTACTTGGGAATTAATGCTAATATCGCCAAAGCTAGCAACTTGCTAGACCTTCGGAGGGAAAATGCACGAGAAAAGACGGGGACTGTTATACAGCCTGTTCCATCCCAAGACGGGTATTGAGTGGGGGGTCCTACTCATCATCGTTCTTATCATCTTCATGCTCGTCGGCCTCCCAATCGGGGAGCGGATGAGCGCGACCACGGTGACGATCACCGTCGACAGGCGGGAGCGCGTCAACAACCAAGACAGTAGCTACTACCTTGTCTGGTCAAGCGAAGGCGAGACGTTCAAGTGCAGCGACGCCTGGTTGTTTGGCAAGTTCAACTCGTCGGACGTTTACGGACAGCTGAAGGAGGGCCGTCAGTACAAGGTACTTGTCGCCGGCTGGCGTATTCCTATCTTCTCTTCGTACCGGAACATCATCCGTATCGAGAACTAGGCGTTGCCTGCTTTTGCGGCTCTTCCCTAATCGGGGCGGAGCCGTTTTCTTTTGACGGGAAAATTAGTCTTCAAGAATTTTGTGGTAAAACTCGTATTTGGCGCGGTGATAGTCGCGGTAGGGTTTGCCGTTGTACTGCCACTTGATCGACTCGAAATCTTTGGCGATTTTCTGATCAGTTGTCATCATTTCCGTTACTTTTAGCTGACGGCTCATACTGTGGTCAACTTCCGATAGATAGAACTCGACCTCAAAACCTTCCCGCTTGAAATTCCACTCGTAAAAATTCTTGCCGACGTGGGACGGCTCGCCGTATAAACCCTTGAGAGCTGGAAGCAGTTCAGGCTGCTCGGTCTGTGGCGCCAATGCGTAAACGTCGATATCGTTTTGCCCAGCAATCCTGGCCGCAGCCGACCCGATCATTATAACTTCCGTGCCAGGCAAAACTCCGTGAACTTCGTTGATAATTTGCTGGCCAATTTCGGTGGTTTTCGGATCGTACGGCTGAATCTTGACGATCTTATCGGAAGGAAACTGGAGCAAGAACTTTTCTTCGTCTTTGGTTAACATACTGGCAGTTTAGCAGAAGCAGGAGCCGTTTTCTTTTGGCGGAATTTAAAAAAGCCGCCCGGTAAGCTTGGATGCTTTTCCGGGCGGGTCGGGTTCAATCGGTTACTGATGACGGAGTTGCGATACGGCTGCTTTCGCCATCTCACCGGCTCGTCTCATGCAGGCCTCATCTTCGCAGCAGCGAATTTGGGACGTAATACTGCCCTGACCGCAAACCGCTTCAAGCGTCGACGGATTAGGACAGTCATAGTCGGCCGAACGGTTGATGCAGTCGTCTTTCTGATGCGACGCTTTGGGCTGGAAGGTGAAGCCATCGCGCTCGAACTGCCGATCGAGCCGCTCAATATCGTTTCTGTTTGAAACCTTGTCCTCAGCCGTGCAGTCGCACGGTTCGTTTGGGTGCACCGGGCAATCGTTCATGTTGTATCTCCTTGATTCGATGTGCGCTAACAGTTTAGCACAATTACCCAACAAGTCAAGGGCGGAGCCGTTTTCTTTTGGCGGGAAATTACACATTAATGTCTTGACTCTCGATAGAGAAACTGGTAGTATTTCTGTGCTGTAAAACAGCGCGAAAGCAAGGAGTAACGAAATGAAACTTGGCATGATTGACAAAGACTTCATTGATGTCACCGTACAAGCCCTGCGTGAAGTCGGTCTCTTTGGCGTGATTACGCTCATGGCAGCACTTGGCTCCGAACGAATCGCGGAGGCCAATGCAAAAAGGGTGGCCGACCTAGGCAGTGGTGAGGTACGTTGGACGGATGGGCGCTTTGCGCACGTGCAGGCAAACGGCTCTGTCGTCATCGACAAGGACGCCCCGCTGTCGCAGTGGCCACACGCCGTGAGGCTCTACAAGCCTGATGCCGGCCACCTCTGGGTCACGATCTATCGTGATCCGGTCGTATCGAAAAACCCCACGATCAACTAGCAACAGCAAATTGGTCGCCAGCCCCGAGCACTTCGTGTTCGGGGCGTTTTCACGCTCGAACCGTTAAGCCGTTTTCTTTTGGCGGGAAATAAAAATGCCCGACGTGGTTTGTCGGGCAATATTGAACGCAGGAGCCTACTCAAGCGGGATTTTATCTCTGTCTTGACTGGGAGTTTTACGACGATCGACTGCCCACGCCCGGCCAGCCGGGTCGAGCCATACTAGGTAATCCGAGTTAATAGCTTTCGGCTTTTTCAGTCGACGTAGCATGAACGTCTGTCGAGCCTCCCTCAAGTGACGCTCCGAATCGATCTCTAGGTTAGAATGAGCCCATTTGTACGGCCATCGGCTATCCTTTCTGCGAGAAAGCCAAAGAGTCGGTCTCCACGTGCTACCGTCGGTCTGGACTATGTCAGTGACAACATCTTCGCTCCAGCTATAGTTGCCGCCGAAACGAGCTATCTCTTCCGGCGAAATGCTGTTGCTTACGGAGCGAATGCCTCTCATCGCAAAAGCGATCGCCAAAATAAGATGTGCATCTTTTCTGGTGCCCGCTTCCCATTTTAGTGCTTCGCTGACTACTCCTTGCAGGTGTTTATCCCACTTGATAATTGCCCTCGTCTGGTCTACGAACCATCTAGCATTACGCAAGGGAAGACCACGAACGCTAAGAAGGAGGTTGTTGTCTTTCCATTGCGACATCATTCTTCTTAGATACGGCCGGCAATACTGTTCAAATGCCTCAACCCCATCATGCTTAAGAGCGGCCCAAAATGCCGTGTCGCAGTAGGGTCCGCTCCAAATTTCGTCATTAACTTCTGTGTCAAGAAGTTTGTCAAAGTAGTGGTTGAAGACTAATCCGACGCTGCCTTGCCGAAACTCTCCGGAGGGTGCGTTTCGCAGTAACCGGAAGGCGCTCAATACTACCGTTTCGAGCTCCTCCGAGAACCGTATGCCTTCGTTGCAGAAGAGCTCAATCACTTGAAGGTGTCTATCCAGCAGGTAATATGCAGGGCTAGTTTTGGGCTGTACTAAACCCGTATACAACTCGTTTAAGAGTTCCCGAGTTGACAACTCGAGACCCTCGAGAAAGAAACGGCGTTGCCTCTGTCTGAGACGGAAGTAAACAGCTGGTAGCTGCTCAACCTCATAAGCAGTTCTGTCTTCCTCTGACATAGAGATGTGAAATCCGATGTACTGTTTCCATTCCGGTACTGTAGCGACTTGGTCGAAGCTACTGATGTAATCGAGATCTGCCTTCCGATATTCTTTTTGCGACATTTTAACTTACACCTCTCAACCTGAGAGTATACAGGATAATTGTCGTTTGTCAACGGTTTTCGACGACTATTTGCGCATTTTTGATATACTCGTCTCATGGACTCTAGACTGCTCGTCCAGCTTGAGGAGCTAAACGTTCCTCAGAATGAAGCTAAGGTTTACTTAGCACTACTAGATATCGGCCAAACTTCAGCTGGCGAGGTTATCCGTAGAACTGGCCTACATCGGAGCGTGGTGTATGAGTCACTTGATCGACTTATAGACAGAAAGCTTGTTTACAAACTAGAAAAGCAAAAGATCGCTCACTTTCAGGCAACTAATCCCGTCCACCTAGCCGAGCGGACTAAAGCCCAACACTCTTTGGCGCTGGACTTAGTACCACTACTTACAAAGTTGGTCGGTAAAAAATCGCCGGAAATTACAATCTATGAGGGTTTGGAAGCTTACAAAAGATACTGGGTCGAAGCGATGAACCGTCTACCAGAAGGTTCGACCGATTATGTGGCTGGCTCACTAGGTTCTGGTTGGTACGATCTTTATGGCAAGTCTGCAAAGAAACTAGTCGACATCCATATTAAACGTAAGATTAAGTGGCATATGATCGTCTTTGATAAGGACGAGGTGGAGCTTAATCTCAAGAAGCGGTACCCCGAGCTACACCAATACCGCTATGTACCAGGAAAGTCATTGCAACAAGGTAACTTCAATGTGTTCGGAGATGACACAGTTGTTCTGCAGTCGATCAAAGAGCCAATGGTTATTGAAATTCGCAATAAAGTGCTGGCTCAAGTCATGAAAAATATCTTTGATATCCTCTGGGATTCTGGACAGAGAATATAAAACAGCCGTTTTCTTTTGCCTGAAAAATTATCTGCTCTTCACTTTTGAGTATTTTTTACCAGAAGATTTAGTCGAAGACTTTGTGGCCTTAGAGATTTTTGGTGCAGGTTTACTATGGAAGTGGCGAGCTCCCTCAACTTGACCCCATTTAGCGCAGTTTGTTCGGCAGTAATGGCCACCATCAGCCGCAGTCCGACCTGGATGGGCGTAAACTGGCGTAAGACCCAAAAGAAAAGTTACGGCGATTAAACCAGCTACCAGCTTAATCATAGAGACGGTACAACAGAAAATCCCATCACAATCGCAAAGCCGATGATTAGTGCGGCAATGATAATCGCTACTCCGAGATTGCCTTTTTTGATTTCTTCCCACTCGTTGATTGGTGAGAACCAATCAAAAACTTTCAAAAGAATTGGTAGGGCGACTGCCATAGTAATCGCACCGGTTACTCCCCAACCAAAAGTTCTTAGATATTCATTAAATTGATCCATTTGATGAAACTATACTCTCGTACTGATGAAGGGTCAATATTGTGGAGCCGTTTTCTTTTGGCGGGAAAATTATATCTTTCCTGGTTGACTATGATGCCTCGGGTTGCTAGAATGTTGCCCAGAGGTGTTGTTCATGGACAATTCATCAGAAGACAAAAAGCTCCTCCGAAATTACTACGAAGGCGGAGAGGGTGATTGGTACGGACCAATTATGCTGTTTTTGGCGGTTGCTATGCTTGTTTTGGCAATCTTTGGTAAGCCTTCGACACAGCTCAACGAGGAGCACAGGCTGGCAGCGGCCAAGATCGCTTCCGGAGGACTTTGGCAGGTGGTCAAGTCGGAAACGACCGGCGACTCGATGACGGGGTGGCGCTTTGTCCTGGCCAGGAACGGCTACGGCAAGGAGGATCCTATGGTCTACGCCGTAGAGTACGTCAACCGGACGTGCCCGTACTACAACGAGTGGATCAAGCTCGGCTCGGGCGAATTTATTCGCTTAGAGTCGACTGAGCCGCTCAAGGACACGGCCTATGTTCCGCTTGGCGCCCTGAATTGGCTTAGGCCTCATTCACTCACCAAGCCCTACTCTGGCGGAATGATCGCCGGCCTGTAGGACCGACAAACCGCGGTTTCGCGCAAATGCCACCCGGCAAATGCGCGGAGCCGTTTTCTTTTGGCGGAAAAATTATGAATTAGGCTTATAGAGTGGGACGTTGTTCTCTTTTAGATACCTGATAAATGCCTCTCCCAGCTCAGTAATTTGGTAGCTGTCATCGGAGGTGCTGTACTTCAGTAGCTCTGATGTTTCTAGGAACCCTATATAGCTTTCGAACGGATAAGTACTCCCCCAAACAGTTGCTGCGTGGTATCTCCTAAGAGCCTCCGTGTGCATCTTCTTGCCGGGGGTTGACTGCAGGTTTAACAAGAGCTGAAGCTGGCTACCAAAAATAACTCTATTAGTTTTTTCAAAATGGTATAGAACGCGGTGTAACGCAGCGTCCCTACTGGCGTCCTCCGACTGTCTCTGTAATTCAGTCCTGGTATTCTCGAGTTCAGCAATGACGCTCGTAGTGTTATCTGGGAGAGTTGACTCAGCTTCTATTCTTGCGGAGTCTTGGTCTGCCACTTCCTTAAGCTTTACCTCTGCGCCACCTGCTTTAATTTGAGTGATCCTGTTAATAACACCCCTCACCTCAGGAGCAAAGTTATTAGTTACTATCAGGGTCGTCGCAGGCCAGGCAACTATTTCCCAGAACTTCAGCCAATTCCAATCCATTCAGCTTGTATTAACACAAAGGCCGCCCCAACACAAAACAGAAAGCGGCCCATAGGCCGCTTTCTGGTAGGTGTCACTGCGAGGTATCGTTTCGGCGCATAGGCGGATTGCCCAGTGGCCCAAGCGGAATACACTCTAGGTGAGCTTAGACTTAAACCTCTTGAGACCTTTGGCTACTTAGATAGCCTATCAAGCTCCGAAGTTTTCTTGCAGAGTTCTCTTTACTGAAATTCTTGATTATTGCAGAAACCCTTTTGAGAGTCTTCTCTGGATCAGGGTAGTCTGAATTGAGGACTTTTCTCTGGGGTTCAGCTAAACTCACCTGGGCTTTCTTCGCTACTAGCTCAATATTCTTCAGTAGTTTTTTCATTTCTTCCACCGTACTCACCCCCTCCCCGAGTTCATAAGCTTATTTGCTAAGTGGGTAAGTTACATTCCCATTCCACCCATTCCTGACATATCAGGCATTGGGGGCATGGCGTCTTTTTTCTCTGGTAAATCAGTCACGGCGGCTTCGGTGGTTAGAACCATCGCGGCAACACTGGCAGCGTTCTGAAGCGCCGAGCGGGTAACTTTGAGCGGGTCGATAATACCAGCGGCCATCATATCGACCATTTTGTTTTCTTTAGCGTCGTAGCCGTGACCCTTTTTGCCTTCGATAATGCGGGCAACAATAACCGAACCTTCGGCGCCGGCGTTCTGGGCAATCTGCCAAGCCGGAACAACTAGAGCTTTAGAGACGATCTCGCGACCAATCTCTTCATCTCCAACAAATTTGGTTTTATTTAGAGCTTCGTGCGCTTCAAGCAAGGCAACGCCTCCACCCGAAACAACGCCTTCTTCAATAGCAGCGCGAGTGGCTTCTTTGGCGTCCTCAACTCGGTGTTGTTTCTCTTTCTGCTCCACTTCGGAAGCGGCACCAACTTTAATAACAGCAACTCCACCGGAGAGTTTACCGAGACGCTCCTTGAGTTTGTCTTTGTCGTAATCTGATGTAGCTTTTTCAACCTGGGCTTTGATCTGGGCAACCCGAGCATCGATAGCTTTAGCGGCACCCTTGCCGTCAACGACAGTGGTGTTGTCTTTATCTGCCACAACTCTTCGAGCCTGGCCAAGCATGGCTACTTCAGTGTCTTCAAGCTTCATCCCTTTTTCTTCCGAGATTACTTCCCCGCCAGTGAGAATGGCGATATCTTGAAGCATCTCTTTTCTTCGATCACCAAAGCCCGGGGCTTTAACAGCGACAATCGAAAGTATTCCACGGAGTTTGTTGACGATAATGGTTGCTAGAGCTTCACCTTCAAGATCTTCAGAGATTATAACCAACTCTTTCTTGCCAGTAGTGGCTAGTTTCTCGAGTAGTGGCAGAATCTCTTGGATCGAAGAGATTTTTTTATCAGTTATGAGGATGTGTGGTTTCTCTAGTACCGCTTCCATGCGAGTGGAGTCGGTAACCATGTAAGCTGAAACATAACCTTGGTCAAACTGCATGCCTTCGGTTAGCTCGTAGGTCATCTCTAAGGCTTCGGATTTCTCCACGGTTATAACACCTTCGTTACCAACTTTGTCAAAAACTTCAGAGATTAGTTTGCCGATCTCGGGGTCGTTAGCAGAGATGGAAGCGACTTGGGAGATCTCGGCTTTGGTTGCGATTTTCTTTGCGTTTTTCTTTAAGTGAGCCACAACCTGTTCGGTTGCTTTTTCGATACCGTGGCGGATAGCCATGGCGTTCGAACCAGCCTCAACGTTTTTAAGACCTTCACTCATCATTGCTTGAGCAAGAATTGTGGCGGTTGTTGTACCGTCACCAACGTTGTCGTTAGTTCGACTGGCAACTTCCTTTACTAACTGCGCCCCCATATTCTCGAATTTGTCTTCAAGATCTATCTCTTTAGCGATAGTAACGCCGTCGTTTGTGATAGTTGGACCACCGTAACCTTTGTCTAAGAGAACGTTTCGTCCCTTAGGACCAAGTGTTACTTTTACAGTATTAGCTAGCTGATCTACACCGGATTTAATCCGGTCTCTAGCGTCTTGTGAGAATTTAATTTGTTTTGCCATATTATTTTAAAACTCCTAGTACTTCGTCTTCTCTAATAATCTTGTATTCAACTCCATCAAGCTTGAATTCATCTCCAGCGTATTTACCAAAGAGAACCTTATCTCCTTTTTTAACTTCCATCTCAATTCTCTTGCCGTCTTTATCTAGTCTTCCAGAACCAACGGCAATGACTTCGCCTTCTTGAGGCTTCTCTTTAGCAGTGTCGGGAATAACAATACCGGACTTAGAAACAGTTTCCGCATCAAGCGGTTTGACGACCAAGCGGTCGGCTAATGGTTGTAATTTCATCGTATGACCTCCTTTGGCTTTACTCATATTGTAGAATTGATTGTAAAGTTTGCTTTACATTAAGTCAATATTTCTTTGCTCCGGGCTTGATTCCTAGCTACCAAACACGTATTATTACTTAAGCCCTAGAAAGTTTTAGCTCTTTTAGGTCAAGGAGGATACGTCGTGCCAGATATGTTACCAGAAGTCGTTACCACAGAAGAAGAAGGAAGCGACTCATCGAAACCGAAGATGCCGATTCCAACCAGCGAGGGTTGGTGGGGAGGAGACTCGCAAATCATCGGTTGCCCGAGTGGAACCGGGATGGGAGTCTGAAGATGGGACCTCGCTCGATTGAAACCACCCTCGCCTCTGCTCGCCGGGCCCGGCTCTGCCAAGAGTTGCCCACGGCGATCCAAAATGCTGCTCTCGACCGACAAGAGCAGTTGGCGGCTCACAATCTCGGCGGTCGGCCAGTTACGCCGGTTCTGCATCGGCACTGGACCGAGCTCCACCCACCGCAACCAAAAATCGAGCCCTAAGCTCGAACCCCTTTGGGTCTAGCTCCGTTCGCCAAATGGCGGGTGGAGCTGGGCTCTTTTCTTATATTTTCCGGGGTTTTAACCCCCGCCTCAAGGCCGGCGGGGGTGCGGCTTACCGTGACTGATGCAGACCAACGCCCAAACACGCAGGCGTCCAAGTTAGTAACAAAACGATTCCGACCTTACCGTAGGCCGTAATATTTTAATTAGCAAGTAGTTTAGGTTAGAAAGATTTTCGGCTAAGATTGGCTCATGCAAAAGAGATTAGTTAGCGGTATCCAGCCCTCAGGTACACTTCATATCGGAAACTATCTGGGGGCGCTAAAACAGTGGGTAGATCTGCAAAACTATTACGACTGTTTCTTCTCGGTGGTTGACTATCATGCCCTGACTCTGAAACCAAAACCCGAGGATCTGCGCCAGCAGACACTGGAGACAGTGGCGATGCTGATTGCCCTCGGCGTCGATCCGAAGAATTGCGTTTTGTTTGTTCAGTCACAGATTCCTGAACACGCTGAACTAAACTGGCTATTGTCACCGTTTGTCACTGTTGGCCAGCTCAACCGGATGACGCAGTACAAAGAAAAATCAGATCGTCACGGCCAGAATATTGGTCTGCTCACCTACCCAGTCTTAATGGCGGCGGATATTTTGATGTACGACGCCCAAGTCGTCCCTGTTGGTGAAGATCAAGTCCAGCACCTAGAACTGGCTCGTGAAGTTGCGCGCAGTTTTAACGCCCACGCCGGCCAGACCTTTACTGAACCCAAGCCACTGCTTAACAAGGCGGCGCGGATTATGGCCTTGAACGACCCGAAGCGCAAAATGTCAAAATCTATTGCTGGTTCGGCTATCGGGTTACTTGACGATGAAGCCGCGGTGACCGCTACTATCCGACGCGCGGTCACTGATTCCGACCCCAACTCCAACAAGATGAGTCCGGGTATCGTGAACTTATTTACAATTCTTGAAGGTTTCAGCGATGAGGAAACAGTCAAAAAGTTTCAAGAAAAATATCAAGATGGCCAGCTCAAATACTCCGAGCTCAAAGAACAGCTCATCGAAGACGTCATGGCATTCTTGAAGCCGGTCCAAAAAGGTTACCAGAGCTTAATGGCGCACCCAGATAAGCTCGAGCTGATTATTGCCGAGGGCACGAAGAAAGCCCGCCCAATTGCCGCGGCGAAGATGGCGCTCGTCAAGAAAAACCTTGGTTTAATATAAAAAAGGTGGAGCTTCTCGAAGAAGCTCCACAAAGACGTTTGCCTTACCAGCGTATTTGGCTAACCACGTGATCCCACAGATACATCAATGGAACATAGCCGAAGGCGACAACACAGGGCAGCCAGAGCAGGATCTCGTACCAAGGATCCTCGGTGCTAAATATGCCCTGCAAGACCAGGCCAAAGAATGCTCCGTAAAGCAGGACCAGGGCGGAGAAGACCGTGTACCAGCCGATGATACCATCCTGTATCATCCAGGGCACCAAGTAATGTATTTGTTGTCGCACTGCCAATACCATAAGGGCGATGTAAACTACCCATGAGATAGTGGCGTTAACTTGCGTAGCCGATTTCTTGATCGTGCTAGCAAGCGAGACCGTTACGAGGAACGCAACCACAGCCGCACCGAGCGTCACACAGATCGAAACAATGACGATACCTAATGTAGTGTACATTTTCGACTCCCACGAGATTGATGGGTAAAGTATAGCCGAGACAAACCAGGAAATCAATGGCTAGTCAGCCCGACCGCTAATCAAAACCTGCAATTCTTTAGTTCTTTGTTTGCAAACAGCTTCGGATCGCGCTTCAACGTTCAGACGAAGTAGGTTTTCCGTATTGCTGGCTCGAAGGTTAAATCTCCAGTCCTCAAAGCTAACTGATAGGCCGTCAGTGCGGTCGATTTCGCCATCGGCATACTTCTCTTCAACTTTTTTCATCGCCCCGACTTTGTCCGCAACTTCAAAGTTGATTTCGCCGGAGACAAAGTACTGGTCGCGAAATGGCTTAATAATTTCCGATACCGGCTGATGGGCTTCGGTAATGATATTGAGAAAAAGCAGAAACGGGATGAGGCCATTATCGGCGTAGTAAAAGTCGCGAAAGTAATAGTGGCCCGACATCTCACCGGCAAATAAGGCGTCTTCAGAGCGCATTCTATTTTTAATGAAAGTGTGACCAGCTTTGTTAAGTAGTGCCACTCCGCCAGAGGAGACAACTGTTTCCTCGACCGCCCAGACGTTACGAGGATCATAGAGAACCTTTTCGCCTTGGCTACCTTGCAATAGATACTTAGCAAGTAAAGCCGTTAGATAACTGCCCTCAATAGGTTCGCCGTCCTCGTCAGAAATGTAGCAGCGA
>JAUSEP010000043.1 GCA_030650195.1 Candidatus Berkelbacteria bacterium
GTAGTTATTATGGGGCTAAAAGATGTACCAATCTTTGGTGACCGACTAATAACGGCTCCAAATGAAAAAGTTGCTAAAACCATGGTTGTTCAAACAGCGAGCTCATCCAAGGCGTCTAGCGACGAAAATGATAACCACTTAAGATTGGTTTTGAAAACAGATGTTGGCGGTTCTTTGGCTGCCCTTGAAGACTCCATTTCTAAACTTAAAGTTAAAGACGCGACTGTTGAGATTCTTTCTAGTGGTATCGGAGCGGTTAACGAAAATGATATTAATCTTGCCAAACCTGCTAAGGCTTTAATCATTGCCTTTCGTTCAACACCGACAAAGCGCATGTTGGACCTTGCAGAAAAAGAAGAAGTGGAATTAAGGGAATATTGGGTTATTTATGAGGCTTTGGATTTATTAACAGAAAAATTAAAAAAAATTGCCACTCCAGTTTATGTCCGGGATGAAATGGGACGACTAAAAATCCTTCAAGTATTTTCTCAGAAGAAAGGTGTTGCTATTGCTGGAGGTGATGTGACGCAAGGGGTAGTAGCGATGGCGGACGAAGTTGTAGCTTACCGAAACAAAGAAGAGATCGGTACGGCAAATATGACTGGTATAAAAATTGGCACAGTGGCAGTTGATCAGGGAGAGGTAGGGGAGCAGTGTGGAGTCGGTTTGGAAGGCGCGCCTGAATTGGAGAAAGGGGACGTTCTTGCTTTTGTAAAAATCCGAGTTGAGTAACTGCTGGGTTGGGCTCATCCTACGACATAGGACTCAGTTAGGTTGAGGATTATGAGACTGTAAAAAGAGAGGCCTTAACCGCGTAACGCGTTAAGGCCTTGGTCGATATGCGTGGGCTAGTGACACATCCCTTCGGTACCTCGGATCCTGGGTCTCCTCATGAATTCGCTCGTAGCTTCCAGCTTTCTGATTAGCTCAAGCAAGTCTATCGCTGTACCCTTCAAGTCGTCTCTTGTCAGCCAGGTCTTGCGCTCGATGAGCCGAATGAGACTTTTCTCGTTTCCAAGTAGGGTCTGAACTGAGGGGTACTGTGCGCCTCTTTGCCAGCGACGCCAAGTTGACCTACTCACTCCCCATTCGCTAGCTACTGAGTCCTCGTTGATTTCGAGTGCGTCAGCGATCATGGCGATCGCTAGGAGTAGTGTTTTACGTTGCCTTTCGGTTACGGCGCCGCCTCCATTTGAGCTTACCCCCTTACAAACGTCGGCATGAATAAGCGTAAAAGCGACAGTCAGTTGTAGGATTCTCGTGTGCTCCATCGGATTCCTCCTTTAGGTCCGAAGATTTAGGTAATAATAACAGATTAGCCTTTAAAAATCAACGGTTTACGGTACAAAAGTGCCTTGCCTTTTCCCTCTAAAACACCGACTATGTATTAAGGAGGGTTTGATAGATACTCTGAAAGACATCTGGCAGGGCTGGCTACAGTTCGGTGTTGGCGATACAACGCGCTGGCTGTACTTTTCTTTTGATATTTTACTCGTTGCAGTAATTCTGTATTTTATTGTTCGGGCATTTAATTCCAGAAAAAATATTAGCTACCTCGCTTTAATTGGTTTAGCCTTAGCAATACTTGTAATAAGTGCTTTTATTACGCTGCCAGGTCTTCACGTATTGGCCCAA
>JAUSEP010000046.1 GCA_030650195.1 Candidatus Berkelbacteria bacterium
TTAGACCTCATTTAAAACGTCAAACCCTTTATAGCTGCCGGTAATAGCTAGACCGATAACGTGCGCTCGGGAATTTTTTTCTTTTATCTTACGAGCAGTCTCGTTCATACTGGCCCCCGAACCGACCGCATCGTCAATCAACAAAATTCGGTTGCCTTTTGGAATACTCTCTACAAAGATGCTGCCGGCCGCGTTAACAACCCGATCTGGCAGTTTGCTCAAGGTTTTCTGGGCCACCGCCACCGTACCAGAAGCTTTGACGATTTTAAGCGTTGGCAGTTCGAGAGCTAGGTTCTTCTCCAACTCCCGTTGCAATTGGGTCAAACGTTGCACCGTCGGTGGAATAAAACCGACCGCTTCGATCTTTTTCTTGATTATCAACCTCTGAATTTTGGGTCTGACCAAATCAAAAAGTCGCTTCATGAGCTCACTGCTCTGACTCTGTTTGGCATAGAGCAGTAACGCCCCCAGTTTAGTTTTGCCAAAACGTTCAATACTATAAAAATCGAGGTAATAAAGCTCATCAAGATAGACTTTAGCAAAAGTATCGGTTATTTTAGGCAGACCATTTAGTACACCGCCTTTTTTATACTGGTCATACTTCAAAAGAATCCGCTGATATTCCAGAGCGGTTTTAGCGACCGGCAGTTTAAATTTGTGGCACCAGCCGGCAAAGCCGTTCAGGCCTGCTTCAATTTGGCCGAGAACAGAGATTGACAGCCACCGCTGTTCAATTAATTGGGCCAGATTTTTTGGAAGCGTAGTGTCTACCGTAGCTGCCAGACCAGATTCAGTTAAACTGTAAAAAACTTTGGGCGAGCTACCCGTTTTAGTAATCTTTCCTTGGATTTGTAGTTTTTTTAGCTGTCGAAAGAGAGCCGGCGCGCCAATACCAAGATATTCCCGCAGCTGACGCGGAGTAACTTCTTTATGTCCAGTAATATATTGAATAATACGTTCGGCAGTATTGGTGATCATAGTACATAGTATACACTATACTGTGTACTATTGCAATAGCTTTAGATCACTTCATGTGATCTTTTATCACGTCGACTAACTCTGGAAAGACAGGCGCATCGCTGCCAAAGTGGCCCCGTCCTGGCAACTTATGCGGCTCGGCCCCAAGCTGACTCGCAATAAACTCAGGCTGTTCGATGGGGATGTAAGGATCATCATTTGACGCAAAGACTACCGTCCAGCGTTGGTTCTCTTTGATATCCTCCCAGTGCCACGGTCGATCGAAATAGCCACTCTTCTTTTCATCCTCATAACCCAAATCTGTATAGTAGGCGGCCACCAAGATAGACCCGAAGATTTTGTGTGCCTCCGCGTAGCGCATTGCCGCCACCGCTCCTGAAGAGTGACCCACGAGAATAGTATCTTCGTCGGCCTGCAGTTCATTTTCTAAATATGGCAACCAGTATTTGGCTCTGGCCAATTCAGAATCAGGAAAGTCCGGCGCTAGACAAGCAATCCCCAACTTCTCTATCTCCTTTTTGACATCAGGAAACCAGTGGTCGTGTCCGGTACCACCGCCATTACCGTGAATGAGAATGACCTTTTTCATTAGTTAATTGTCTCACAAAACAACTAATATCTACCAGAGCTGTTATCGGCTCATCCCATACTTACTACCCGTGAATATATGCTTCAATACCGTCTATATTCACTGTATATTGATTATTAACGGTTAATATGCTATAATAGATTTATGACTACCAAACCAATGCGAGAGCGTCTCAAAGCCCTAAAAAAAGAGTTTAACCTATTGCGCGCAGGTAAAGACTCTCTACTTGTTATGCTTGACGAAGCGGAAATACCCGAAAGCGTCTATAACTCCAATGCCATTGAGAACTCTACCCTGACTCTTAAGGAAACCGAGAAGATCTTGCTTAATCAAGAGGTCTCTCGCGACGTCAGCGTGCGTGAGGTGTTTGAGGCTAAGAATCTCGCCCAAGTGCTGACGTTCGTTCGTCTCAAGTATCGCGAGGCCGATCTTTCGCAAGAACTCATCTTGTTACTGCATAAGATGCTACTTAATGGAATAAATGATCAGATTGCCGGACGCCTGCGTGGCCCCAACGAGTACGTGCGCGTTGGTACGCATGTTGCTCCCGCACCTGAACAGGTGGAGCGCCTGGTTGAGCAGCTGCTGGCCGATTATGCCGCCGATGCCGAAACATATTTCGCCGACCAGATTGCCCACTTTCATTTAGGGTTTGAACACATCCACCCCTTTAACGATGGCAACGGCCGCATCGGACGAGTGTTGATCAACTATCAGCTGGCGCAAAACGGATTCCCACCTATTATTATCCGTGACAAAGAGAAGCAGCTCTATTACGCCAGCTTTCGGGAGAATGAAGGTAGTCCGCATCGCACTAAGATAATGGAAAGCGTTATTGCCCTGGCCCTCTGTGAGTCGTTACACAAGCGGATCGCCTATCTGACCGGAGCAACCATTGTGCCGCTGGTTGACTAT
>JAUSEP010000053.1 GCA_030650195.1 Candidatus Berkelbacteria bacterium
CCGCGAGCGAAGCGAGTGGAAAGGTTCTGCCTGACTTCGTCAGGCAGGTTCTTACCCAGCTATTGGCGAATATCCTACCTTTGTGTGAGACTCCTCAATTTATATAACTAAGGTGAGTAATATCGTTTGCGAAGCAAACGATACCCAGGCTAACTGAAATTAGGGCTAGAAACCAACCCTTTTAAGTGCTAAGGGATGCCCTGATTATTTCAGCAACCCGGTCGTCCCTAGCCTCGGCAAGTACGGGAAGGGTAGCTTGGACAGAAGCGTTAGTCGTTGGCCGCAATTCTATACTGGCGTGCACGTAGTCCGCCAGATTAGTCAGGAATTCATCAAACCATGAAGGAGTGACAGTTAAAACCCCTTCGAAATCAATCTGAACCGGCTGATCGATAACTAAAGAAGAACGAAGGGCGTTGAATGCCTCTAAGCCGGCTGGGCGTGAGACCAGTATCTTACCAAATCTTTTTAGATTTATTTGTTGCATAGAAATAATTAAAAGTTGATGATGGCGTATACTCCTCGTACATTCTGATCGGCAGTGGAAGTTTGCATTTTACCTTGGCCTCCTTGAAGCTCGACAATTCCTAAGCCTGAACGGAGATAGAGACTGATCCCTTCTTGGTTTTCCACCACCCGGCGCACAACCTTGAGCCCATTACCCCGTTTTTCAGGGCTTCTTCCGGAAACTATTTCCGTAAAGGCTACTATTAAAGCCTCCGTGTCAGTACTGGTAGGGCGTATTGGTTGCAGGGTTGCTCGAATGCCTCTACCACGGTCAGCTAATACTATATATCGATGGTACAAGTCATACGCAAAAAATATACCTGGAACATCCGGCCAGTTACCTAAATTATGAGTAAAGGAATTGTCACCAATCTCTCCCACGAGCAAGGTCAGCAGAGATACTAACGATATATCACCCAATTTAGCCAGGAGATCGACACTTATTTTGTCAAGGCGACTGGTAAAGCGATCACTTCTTTCACAGTAGTAATTGTCAGGGATAGCTGGTGTTTGGGCGCTTATTGCCCAAGCCAACCCTAGTTCTCTAAGGTTGTATTTCAGGCGCTCAATCTCGACTCTCTCATATAGGCGTTGTCCACCCGGACTGCGTCTCGGCTGCAATTTGCCCGTCTTCTCCCAATTACGCAACGTTTGGGTTGTGACACCTAAATCTTTTGCGGCTTCACCAATACGTATTAACACAGATGTGACTGACATTACTTATAACTTTACCATCAAAACCTATAAATGTCAATAGCT
>JAUSEP010000055.1 GCA_030650195.1 Candidatus Berkelbacteria bacterium
AAAACTTAAGCCAAAATCTTTGCAACCACGCCGGCGCCAACAGTACGGCCACCTTCACGGATCGCAAAACGTAAACCTTCTTCCATCGCGATTGGCGCGATGAGTTTTACGGTAATTGTGACGTTATCACCAGGCATCACCATTTCTTTGTCTTTTGGCAACTCGATTGAACCAGTCACGTCCGTTGTGCGGAAGTAGAACTGTGGACGATAGTTATTAAAGAATGGAGTATGACGGCCACCTTCGTCTTTACCCAAGATGTAAACCTCGGCAGTAAAGTGAGTATGTGGAGTGATTGAACCTGGCTTAGCCAATACTTGGCCGCGCTCAACTTCTTCACGTTTTGTACCGCGTAACAAGATGCCCACGTTATCGCCTGCTTGACCTTGGTCGAGCAATTTGCGGAACATTTCAACACCAGTACAAGTAGTCTTGATTGTTGGCTTGATACCGATTACTTCGATCTCTTCGCCTACTTTAACGATACCGCGCTCGATACGGCCTGTTACAACAGTACCGCGACCGGAGATAGAGAACACATCTTCTACTGGCATCAAGAACGCACCGTCAATAGCACGCTCTGGAGTTGGGATATAAGTATCTAAAGCATCAGCCAATTTCATGATGGCCTGTGAGCCCATTGGGCCTTCATCGCCTTCAAGTGCTAACTTAGCAGAACCATGAATGATTGGTGTGTCATCGCCCGGGAAGTCGTACTTAGAAAGAAGCTCACGAACTTCCATTTCTACGAGTTCCAACAACTCAGCATCATCCACCATATCGCATTTGTTCAAAAATACGATGATGTATGGAACACCTACTTGGCGTGCCAAGAGGATGTGCTCACGAGTTTGTGGCATTGGGCCGTCAGCTGCAGAGCAAACCAAAATAGCGCCGTCCATTTGGGCAGCACCAGTAATCATGTTCTTAACGTAGTCAGCATGTCCTGGGCAATCCACGTGTGCGTAGTGACGATTCGCTGTCTCATACTCAACGTGTGCAGTATTAATCGTAATACCGCGTGCTTTTTCTTCTGGAGCAGCATCGATCTGATCGTATGCTTTAGCTTCGCCACCAAATGCTTTTGAAAGCACGGTTGCGATTGCTGCTGTCAATGTGGTTTTACCGTGGTCAACGTGACCAATGGTGCCAACGTTTACGTGCGGTTTTGTCCGCTGAAACTTTTCTTTTGCCATTTTTTGTCTGCCTT
>JAUSEP010000075.1 GCA_030650195.1 Candidatus Berkelbacteria bacterium
GGGAGCCTGTTTCTTTAGATAATTATTGTATGCCGAAAGGGTGAGACCGGTACGCTCTGCCAGACAAAAAGACCCCTTTAACCAAATCATTGGCGGTTGGGGTCTTTTTGTTTGGCATGTTGGAAATAAAGGCTTGAACCGCGGTTCAACCGTCGTGATACACTTTATGTGATCACGACGGTGGTGAGGTCAACCCCTGGTGGGTTGACCGAAGCGTTGCCCGGCCACGCCCTGCCACTGAAAATAGTTGTTTTTGTTAGCGTCCTAGTTAATGGTTGGTTTTCTTTCGAGTGAGATAGTCCCAGCCAGTAATGGTACAGCCAGCCAGCTCCAGTGGTGCTTGACCATTAGGTTGGCCGTTTTTGCGATCAGAAAACTTGAGAAATCGCCGGTGGGCCACTAGAGCATCCAAATAATGGGCGGCTGTCTGCCAGGAGTGAAAGGTACCAATACTTTTCAGTCGAAGCTTCAAGAAACGGTGGCAGACCTCAAGCGCCTGGTTGTTTTTGGGTAGACCAGGATGTTGGAGATAGGTGAAGAGTTGATCCGGCACGGGGAATGACGGACGCCGACCCTTGGGGATGGTGGCCCAAGCCTCGTTCCGCTGGTGTTCGGAAACCGTTCCTTCCCGTACTTTCTGCCGCAGGCTTCGAAGCCAGTGTAATTGACAGAGTTGATGGGGAATGCCTGGTCCGAACACCAAAGCGACGGCCCGGGCGATATCTTCATTTCCGTCAGTGACGATACCCTTGAGGGGGTAGTGGAGCGTTTTTAGGGTATCGAGCATTAGTTTCAGGTCAATCATTGTCTCTTCATCACCTAAATGATGGACTGGAATATCAAGGGTAGCGATATCGAGAGCCATCAAAAGGCTCATTTTGTGTAACCAGCGGCGTTGAGTTTTGGAGTAACGAAAGTACTTGGCGGCCCAGTCCCACACGCGAATGGTGGTACCGTCTAAGGCCAGATAACCACCCCAAACAGGAGCAAAAGTTTGAGCAATCCAGGCAGCTGAAGCGCACTGGGCGGTAACGGTGTGGATGGCATTCTGGACGGTCTGTTTGCTGTATCCTTCCAACCGAGCCAGGGTACGGATGGAGGCTCGTTTTTCCAGATGTTCCCGTGTCAGACGAACTTGTTCCGTTGGGGCAATCCGGATCCGTCGGAACACCTTTTTGGTGAAGGTCTGACCACAGACCAGACAACGGAAGCGCTGGATCTTTCTTGAACCGACTTTTCTTCTGCCCCACCGTTGGGTAGCCAGGGATTTACACTCCGGACACCGTTGATGTTTAGTACTCATACCCTCGATTGTACGAGCATAGCTCTGATTACACCCAGATTAGATGACCAACCATTAACTAGGACGCTAATATAAAAAAGCTATTGACATTTATAGGTTTTGATGGTAAAGTTATAAGTAATGTCAGTCACATCTGTGTTAATACGTATTGGTGAAGCCGCAAAAGATTTAGGTGTCACAACCCAAACGTTGCGTAATTGGGAGAAGACGGGCAAATTG
>JAUSEP010000076.1 GCA_030650195.1 Candidatus Berkelbacteria bacterium
AAAAGCTTTTAGAGATAATGACTCCTTCAACCTAAGGAGCAGGTATGAAGAGAGCGCGGTTTTCAGACGAACAGATTGTTCGGATATTACAAGAGGCAGATCGTTCGCCAATAGCAGAGGTTGCTAAGCGTCATGGTGTCAGCGAACCCTCGATTTACAGCTGGCGCAAGAAGTTTGGCGATCTAGGTACGGATGACGTCAAACGCTTAAAACAGTTAGAGCAAGAGAACGGCCGTCTAAAGAAGATCTTGGCAGAGCGCGATCTCGAGATTGAAGTGATGAAGGAGATTGCCGTAAAAAAGTGGTGAGCGTGCAAGATCGATTGGAGCAGGCCCGCTATGCAGTTGGGCGGGGTATCTCCCAAAGACGCGCTTGTACGCTGCTAAGTGTTGCTAGATCTGGCTTAGATTACCAATGCAAGATGCCAGTTAAAGATCGGCTGATAGTAGCTGCCATGCGCCAGTATTCCGAGCAATATCCTCGCTATGGCAGACGGATTCGGATCTTTTTAAGACGGGATGGCCTTGTTCTGGGTCGCGATTGGATGGCGCGCATCTGGGCTGGAGCTGGTCTGCAGGTGCCCGCCAAAAGGACGCGCAAGTGCTATCGCAGTCAAAATCAACAACCGCATGTAGCAACTGGGCCCAATGAGGTTTGGGCTTACGACTTTGTTTTTGACGCTTGTGCCAACGGACAAAAGCTCAAGTGCTTAACCTTGATAGACGAGTTCACCAAAGAGAGTCTGCGCATTGATGTGGCCGGCTCAATTAAAGGCAAACGAGTGGTGCAAGTTTTAGAAGAAGTGATTGCGCAGCGTGGTTACCCCAAAGTTCTACGTAGTGACAACGGTCCAGAGTTTGTGAGTACCGTCTTGTTGGAATGGGCTGTAGAGCGAGGTCTACGCAATCTGCATATTGAGCTAGGAAAACCTTGGCAAAACGGCACTAATGAAAGCTTTAATGGCAAATTTAGGGATGAGTGTTTGGCAATGAACTGGTTTTACAGCAGAGAGCATGCCAAAGTGATTATTGAAATATGGCGTAGGCACTACAATTTAATCAGGCCACACTCAAGTTTAGATTATCAAACCCCATCTGAGTTTGTGGCTGGATGGCAAAAAGAATTAACCACAGGAGCCAGAGTTTCTAGATGAAATTGGTCCGATAAAACCAGACAGGTCA
>JAUSEP010000079.1 GCA_030650195.1 Candidatus Berkelbacteria bacterium
GCGATGTCGTCTGTTGAGACAATAATGTCTAGGTCCGACGGAACTAAACGCTCCGTTAGTGTTCCACTCATCTTCTCGACCTCCTCGAAGAAAACTTATTTTGTATTATATCTCCCTGGAGCAGAAAATGAAAGAATCGGTGCTTGGTTTAGCTCGACATTTTCAGGTTCGGGAGTAGAATGTAACCAGAAATGAACACTATTGGGAACACTCCGTTAAAACTTATTAACCTCACCGATATGCCCTCGGTGAGAATCTGGGCAAAACTAGAGTATCTCAACCCTACAGGAAGTCATAAAGATCGGGCATATCTTTCTATGGTGGAAGATTTAGAGTCCCGTCAAAAGTTGCCGAAGAATGCCGTATTGGTTGACTATACAAGCGGCAACGGTGGCGCTGCCTTAGCACACATAGCCAAGCTAAAAGGCTACCGCTCGCTCGTTGTTATTCCAGCCCAAATGAGTAGTGACAAAATCGAGCAGATCAAGAAATGTGGTGGGAGGGTTATTAAAATCCCTTCTAAGGCTAAGTATGGCCATTACGGGTCAGAGGACATGTTAAAAGCCCGCTTGGAAGCTGCCCGAATTGCCGCAACTAACCCCAAAAGATACTTCTTTCTAGATCAGGGAGAGAACCCAGCCAATAAAGCTGCTTTTGAAAAGCTGGGTCTGGAGCTACTTGATGCTAGTAAGAACATGCACGTTATCCCAGACGCTATTATCATTGGGATAGGAACGGGTGGAACAATCACTGGAGTTGGAAAAATATTTCGTGATAAATTCGGAAAGAACGTCAAGATTATTGGTGTTGAACCCGCAGAATCGTCAGTACTTTCGGCAAGAAAAACCCAGGGTTCTTCACAGCACTTAGAGCACAACCTTTCAGGATTGGGCATCGGCACTCGTGAGGCGAATGTCGATCTTTCCTTGATCGATGAGATTGTTAGTGTCGATCAAAAGGAGTGGCTCTCAATGTTACGGACAGCAAACCGAAAAGGCTACCCAGTTGGTAAGTCATCGGCAGCTTGTCTGGCCGCAATCGATAAGGTTTGTCAATCCAATCCTGACATAAAAAAAGTTTTTACGATCTTTTTCGATACCATCGATAAATACAAAAGCGAGAGGTTGCTGGAGACTAGTCCAGCATCTGGGCAAATAGACTACGGAACGGTTGAAGGAAAGTATGGGGAAAGTTGGGATGCGCTTTTTGCCGATCAGTCGTTTAAATTAAGAACAAGCCTAGACCCCGAGATCGGCACCGTACAGAAGTCGCTCTTAAAAAATGGGATTTCAAAAATACTTAGTGTACCTTGTGGAGATTTTTATAATGAAACTTTTTTAGCCGAGCACGGTATCGGAATAGATGGGATCGACATCTCGAAGCGAGCGACCGATACTGCTAATATGGCGATCAGGAAAAAGAAGCTAAAGAATTGCTCGGTTTCCAGAGCCGATTTCTTGTCCGCTAAGCCACCCTCATCTCCAACTTACGGTGCAGTGTTGGCTCTAGATATTGCTATGCACTGGTCAGACGAGACCATCAGTACTTTTCTTGACAGGCTAAGCTTATATACCAAAACCGACGGCTTACTATTTGTGAACTTTCTATCTCCAGAAGATGATACTTTTAGTTTAGGCGATAAGGTTGGCCCCAAGGTAAGAAGCGTCAGAAACGGTGAGATAATTATCCACTATCGAGACCTACCAGAGATTGAAGAATTATTCTCTACTTCCCAGTTCGTTATAAAAACAATTAAGCCGTATCGCCGAACTGAAGCGCCCCATAGCAACTTTAGAAAAGAGACTAAGAAAACACATACTCATCGCGGCTATTTTGTTACTGCCCAAAAGTTGCTGTCCAACATCCCCGAAACTATTAGCGACCTAAAGAGAGGCCGACCCTGTATTGTGATCGACCACCGAGAGAAGGAGGGAGATTTCTTCATCCCTAGCGATAGAGTCACACCCTCGCTTATCAACACTTTCTTGGCTCTTGGGAGAGGCGTGTTGTGTGTTTCTTTACTGCCAGAAAGATTTAGAGAGCTTGGATTAGGTTATCCGTCAATCCAAGGGATAGGCTACAACGAAACACGCTTCGGCGACCCTGTCGATCTTATGTTCGGTACAACTACTGGAATATCCGCAGACGATAGAGCAAAAACGATTACTTCGCTCCTGAAAGCTAGTACTAAACACCCGGACTTGCGGGTACCCGGTCACGTTAGAACGCTTGAGGCTATGAAAGGTGGCTTAAGAGAAAGGAGCGGCCACACCGAGGCATCAATTGAATTAGCAAAATTAGCCGGTTCTTATCCTAGTGGTACATTGATCGAAATCCTTAACCGTAAAGGGAAAGTCGCTACTACACCGGAGTTGGTAAGGCTAGCAAGAAAAGAGAACATCAGGGTTGTTACTATCAACCAAATCAAACAATACCTAGTCAATGAGCTCTAGCCTTCTGTTCGACTTTTCCAGGTTCGGGAGTACAATTTGAAAAATGAGTAGGTTGCCTGCACGTCAGTTTTCAGACGCAGAAGCTAAAGACTGGAGACAGTCAATCTTTGACATCTATGCACGAATGAAGAAAAAAACAGACAAGCCGTACGAGGTGAACTACGGCGGCCTGGATCTTACCGTTTTCCCCAGCGTCTACGCCCCTGAGTTTTTTGATGACAGTCTCTGGTACGCCAAAGAACTAGCTGAGATTGTAGGTAATAAGTCATTGCTCGAAATTGGAACGGGGACTGGCGTCATCGCTATTATCTGTGCGCTGCGGGGAGGAGCAAAAGTTACTGCCACCGATATTAACCCCGCCGCCGTTCACAACGCTACGATAAATGCAGGTCGCTACAAGCTCCCAATTGTCGTGAAGCAAGGGGATGTGTACTCGCCCCTCACTTCAGACGAAAAGTTTGACTATATTTTTTGGGCTCACCCGTTCAACGACTGGGACATAAAAGTAAACGACTCTCTGCTTCTTACTGGCATTGATCCTCGTTACGAGAGCTTGAAAAAGTATATTACAGAAGCGCGAGAACACTTACGAGCAGGCGGGAAGCTGCTACTGGGAACTGGAGACACCGCCAATCTTGAACACGTTAATACGATTGCAAAAAAGAATGGCTATACACTGAATCTGCTGAGAGAGTCAGACCGTCCACTGGAGGTAGACGGAGAGAAGCACATCAAAGATATAATCTACGAATTTACCGAGTAACCATTAAAAACTAGTTAGTTCCAGCTCCTCGCCATTCGGAGCTCGACATTCCCAGGTTCAGGAGTACAATCTAGAAAATGCCAAACCAGATAAAAGCAGTTATTTTTGATGTAGACGGCGTGCTTGTAGACTCAAAAAATGCCAACGCTATCTTTTTCCAAACCCTGCTTAAAAAAGCTGGGTATGCAGACATCTCTCATGAAGAAGCGATATCTTGCTTCCATCTGCCAATGTGGCAAGTAATCGAAAAACTAACTCATTCAACTGACCAGGAAGAGATTAAGCGTATTTGGGAGATGGGACATGATCCCAGTCTACGAGATAACAGCCTTTTGGAGTTTCCGGATCAGCTAGAAAATGTTCTTGAAAAATTACATAAGGAATACAAGCTGGCTATTGTCACCAGTCGGATAAAGGCTGGCATGGAAGCTTTGTTCAGTTCGAGGGAAATACGCCATCTTTTTGATGTAGTCGTAACTTTTGAGGATTATACAAATCCCAAGCCTCATCCAGAACCATTAGATACGGCTCTTAAGAAGTTAGGTGTAGATTCTAGTGAAGCAATTTATATTGGGGATAGCCCTACAGATATTGAGGCTGCCAAAGCCGCAGGAATGAGATCTATCTTTTTGTCTCGCGAAGATCATCCAAACGCAGTAGCTACAATCAAAGAGTTCAAGGAATTGCTTAACGCCCTAGACGAGCTTGTCTAAAGTTCTAGTTTCCTTCACGGTTCGGAGCAG
>JAUSEP010000082.1 GCA_030650195.1 Candidatus Berkelbacteria bacterium
TGTGTTTGTGTTGGGTAGCCAGACGAGTAAGGCTGAGATTGTTATTAGGAGTGTTAATGCCATTATTTGTTGTTTCATGTGTGTGTATTAGTTAAATTGATTGAGTTTGCGTTCTATTGTGTTCCAAGCATGTTTTTGGCCAATTAAATGACCGATAGAGTATGCAAGGATTATGGTGAATATGATGGTTGTCATGGCGTTAGTTGTTTATTGGGTATACTATGTCTTTTCTTGTTATTTTGAGTAGTTGTGTGTTTGTTGTTGGGTGGTCTATTTCGTATCTTTTTAGTATTTCATCTTCTGTTGGCCATTTGTTTGTGATGAAGTTTATGGTCTCTTCGTCGTTGGGCTTTTCTGCGTCTTCGTCGAGAATTACTGCTTCGTAGAGGAATGGGTGGAGGTTGTATGTGAATGTGTTGTTCATGTTTGTGTTGATCTCACTGAATAGATGATGTTGAAGTTGTTTTGTTGGGCTAAGTTTTGGAGTTTAATTGCTTGTTCCATTGCTTCATCTTCTGTGTTGAATAGTTTGTTACTGAGTATTGTTTTGTCGTTTGGGAGTATCATTGTTATTGCGTACATGTTGGGTTTATTGGTTATTAATATCAAATAGAGAAAGCAAGGCATATCCGCAGTCTGGTCGGATTGTAGAGGATATGGTAGTTCAGTTTAAGAGTAATTACTCTCTTGTTATGAACACTTTCCCTGCTGTCTCTATTCGATGGTTGACAAGTTGGTTATAATGTCGTGGCTATTATGAGTTTCTACCCCACATCTTTTCACACATACTAATTTACAATTTACAAAGTATTACCTTGTACTTTGTTCTCAACTACACGAGAAGTCCCGCATTGTGCATTGTGTGAGGGTAATTATCCCCATACACTGCCACATGATTACCGAAAAACCGTAGCGGGCGATCGCTACGGTGGGTTCGGTCTAGCCGTGAAGGCGTAGCACGCATTAAGCGTGTTTTGGACTACCGAGGGTTATGCCTCGATAGTCGGGATGTCAGAAGACACTTTGCTCCCGGCGGGTTCGTGGAACTTCGGAGCGTCAGTCTGCTTCGCGTAGAAGTGGGCTGACCGATATTCCGAGTCCTCCGTCTGGTATTTGTATACCGACAGAATGTGAACCGGCGTTCCGTTCTTCACGAATTTGAACATTCGTGCCTTGCCGAGAACAGGATGATTTACATCATCATATTTCAGTTTGGGCGGAGTTGCGTTGCCGTCCTTGTCGATACTCGGGGTGACCATACGAAAGGTCAGACCGTCGATGGAAACACCGCGATAGGTGCTTTTGTCGACAAGGTCGAACAGCTTGCGGAAAGCAAACTTCGGGTTCGAATAAGCCGGTGCGTTTTTAGCAACCGGGGCGCCAACTGTCTTGGCGTCTACCTGTGTCATTGGCACGGTAGGGATCTGTACTGTTTCAGTCATAGAGAGATGAGAATTAAAACTGTTGAATAAAAGTGGCGTGATAGGCGCATCGCCTGCTCATCACCCCAAAAACAAGCTTTTAGTACCAGCACACCGTGGTGCCTTAGTCGAAGGCACACGGTGTACGGTGCAGAGGAGACTGGTCATTCTTATGACCGGTCGACAGTAAAAGAGTGGGTTGGGGGGGGAGTGGTTTGGTCGAGAGTCACCCGGTGTCAAGGGACTACAGGGTAGTACCCCATCTACATTTTTTTTCAAATTTTTTCAAGTCCCCCCCAAACACCCAGAACCCTATACCCAAAAAATTATTCCGCCAAATTTCCAGACCCAAGAACAGTCGACCTTAAAAAAATATTCCAGCAAAATTAGACCTTAGCCCCATTGGTCTACATGGTATAAAACACGGTAAAACCATTTCTATCCAATAAAGCTAGATATACGGGGAAACGGGACACGGGGGCGAGCTCTAGACACCCCTTAAAACGCTTGAAATTGACGCAGGACGCATTAAAAATGAAAAGAGGATACTTGGTACCACTTGCTATGTACTTTGTGATAATGGACTGATATGGCAGACAAAAGATCGATCGTGAAGAAGTTGGTGAAGAAGGCGGCGAACGGGGTAATCGGAGTTACATCTGATGTCTTGTCTGCACCTTCGGTGATTGCATCTAAGCTTGACGTTGCAAAAACGAGTGGTCTAATAAAGGGCCTAAGGGAGCGTAGGGGATATGAGGGAATGCCTGACTACAATGCGGATGGTTCAGTGACTGCAGGATTTAAGTCCAGACAT
>JAUSEP010000096.1 GCA_030650195.1 Candidatus Berkelbacteria bacterium
CGAAAGCGGATCGTACCGCACCCGAATGCCTGTTGAATTTTTTTCAAAATTCCGGCATCACGTTGCGATATGTTGAACGATAGGGCCACTTTCCAACCAATACCATAACTACGCTCTTTTTTGAAAGAGACATTGAAACTACCTTCACCGTCGACAAACCCTGCAATGTACCAGCCAAAATTGGCTGGCATCGTAGCGAATACTCTTTCCTGCTGATTGCCTGCACTTGTCGCATTGTCACTACCGAACAAATTACGAACATTCATTTGTTTAATAGTAGCGCAAGATACTCAGGGTTTCCAGCATTTGGCCAAATTTTATAACTACTAACCTTAATAAGTAAATAGTTACCGCCGCCATTCACTAGGGCTTCAGTTCGAGCCTTCAGTAAACTGTTAACTCTCTCTTTGACCTTCTAGCATTGGGCAGGCATCACCCCGTATACATCCTCTTACGAGTTAGCACGGAGCTGTGTTTTTGCTAAACAGTCGCCTGGATTCTTTCGCTGCGGCCTCGCTTGCGCGAGGCAGTCCTTATCCCGAAGTTACGGACGCTATATTGCCGAGTTCCTTAACGAAGGTTCTTCCGATCTCCTTGGTCTACTCGACCTACCCACCAGTGTCGGTTGTCGGTACGGTCAGTATTAGCCTTTAACCTACCGTTTTCTAGTCACCCGGTTCGCCACGTACTATACCCATACAAGTACGTAACCACCCGAGTGCGTCAGATAGATGCACTAATACCGGAAACGGAATATTAACCGTTTGTCCATCGGTTGCCCCTTGCGGGTTGGCCTTAGGTCCGTCTAACCCTGGGTCGATTGTCGTTGCCCAGGAAACCTTGGGTTTTCGGAGGGCAGGGTTCTCACCTGCCTGAGTCGTTACTCATGCCACCATTCTCGCTTCGTACCGCTCCACGGCCCCTCACGGGTACCGCTTCACTGCAATACGAACGCTCTTCTACCGCTGATCTGGAAAACCAGACCAACCTGTAGCTTCGGTCGATATCTTGAGCCTCGTTGAATTTTCGGCGCACCATCTCTTGCCCCGAAGGGCTAGACCAGTAAGCTATTACGCACTTTTTAAAGGGTGGCTGCTTCTAAGCCAACCTCCTGGCTGTATTGGAGATGACACATCCTTTCCCACTTAGATATCAGTTAGAGACCTTAGCTGACAGTCTGGGTTGTTTCCCTCGCGACTACGAAGCTTAGCCCCCGCAGTCTGACTCGCCTGTTTTTGACTTAAACAATTCGGAGTTTGATTGGTGTTGAATCCATAAGGGCCCAAGCAACCATTCAGTGCTCTACCTATTTAAGGAACACAGACGGCTATACCTAAATATATTTCGAAGAGAACCAGCTATCTCCGGGTTCGATTGGCATTTTACCTCTATCCACAGCTCATCCAAAAGTATTGCAACACTTACTGGTGCGGGCCTCCCCTTCCGTTTAAAGAAGGTTCACCCTGGCCATGGGTAGCTCACCCGGTTTCGGGTCTAGTTCATGCTACATAATTGTTCGCCCTATTAAGACTCGGTTTCCCTGTGGCTTCGCCAAGAACGGCTTAACCTGCAACATAAAGCTAACTCGGTGGCGCATTCTACAAAAGGCACGCAGTCATCCACATCACCCTTGCGGGCTTTGCCGGACTCCTACTTGCTTGAAGGCATCAAGGTTTCAGGATACTATTTCACTCCCCTTGCCGGGGTACTTTTCACCTTTCCCTCACGGTACTTGTTCACTATCGGTCAAACACGATATTTAGTCTTGGAGCGTGATCGCCCCAGATTCCCACAAGGTTTCTCGTGCCTCGTGGTACTCAGGTATGTTAGCCACAATGCTCTGTTTGATTTCACATACGGGACTTTCACCCTCTATGGTGGTCCTATTCCAGGTTCCTTCTGTTATCAAACAAAGATTTTTCACTGCGGGTTACCCCCGCTAACACCCTACAACCCCACATTAATAAAAATATGGTTTGGACTGTTCCGCGTTCGCTCGCCACTACTAACGGAATCTCTTTGATTTCTTTTCCTCTGGTTACTAAGATGTTTCAGTTCACCAGGTCGTCGTCTGCTAGGATTTGCACCCAGCAGCGCCTCATATAGAGGCAGGTTACCCCATTCGGAGACCCACGGATCATAGCTCTGTTGCCAGCTCCCCGAGGATTATCGCAGGCTCATACGTCCTTCGTCGTTCGTGTCTGCCAAGGCATCCACCTTGTGCCCGTTCGTCACTCATTACTCGCCGCTCACTATCACTGGGTGTCTCGGCAAGCTCGACATGAGCCACGAGACAAAAAGTAACAATAATTGGATATAAGGACGAACTTCTTAAGAATAACGCAAATTAAATTTTTTATCGGAAGAATTTATGTGATTAATTCCACATATTTTCTAATTGTTCAGGTGGATTTGTCTGACCAACTAACAAAACAAGTTGTCAGACAACTCGCCTATTTACGTTACCTGTTTTG
>JAUSEP010000097.1 GCA_030650195.1 Candidatus Berkelbacteria bacterium
AAAAAGATACGCGAGCTGGGTTCAAACCGTTTAGTAGAAAATAGGCACTAGGCAACTAGGCGCTAGCAGGAAAATGCTAATGCCTAGAGCCTAATAGCTAATTGTCTATTAGACAGTTTGAACCCCGAGGAATAACGACATGAACATGGTCTTTTCGTCTTTGAAATAATAATGGGTCCAAGCACAATAGAAATGTGCTGGATAAAAAATACAACATAATCACGGCGGTTACGCGCCTCAAAAGCGCGTAAACTAGTAAACTAATATCGGTGAAATCCTACCTTTTAAACAAACGGGAGGACAATACCGAGGGAAGTGTAAGAAACAATTAACAATTTACAAGTAACTATTAACTGAGGAAGAATTCTTCTGGTTAATTGTTAAAAGTAATAAGTTAAAAGTTGCGAAGCACACCCGTAGAGACTAAACGTTTACAACCTTAACTAAAGTAACTTTAGAAAGGTTAAGTTATAGTCCGATCCCGCAAGTAATTGCGGCGTTGAAAGCTAACTAGCTAAGAAGCTAGAAAGCTAATCAGCTACTGTTGCGTGAGACAGGTTGGTTTCCTATCTGCTGTAGGCGTTGATTTTTGAGGAGATTTGATTTTAGTACGAGAGGACCAAATTGAACTGACCTCTGGTCTATCTGCTGTTCCGCCAGGAGCATCGCAGAGTAGCTATGTCGGGAAAGGATAACCTCTGAAAGCATCTAAGAGGGAAGCCAACTCCAAGATTAGAAATCGTTATGAGACCCGTAAGAGATTATTACGTTGATAGGCTCTCGGTGTAAGCGTCGTAAGACGTTGAGCCAAGGAGTACTAATCCGTCCATTCCTATTAGGATTTTTGAAAATCGCGCGTGCGAAGCACGCAAGTTCGATAAGTTCAATAAGTCAAAAAAGTTCAATAAGTTTAAGAACGCAAGTTCCGAAAACTTAGCAACTTATAAAACTTAGTAACTTACCAACTTGCTCACGTTTTGCGTGAGTGGGATATTGCTCAATGATACTTGCCAAAAGAAACTTACAACTTACAATTAACAATTTACAAGCAAAGAATTTTTCTTGTTGTTTGTTGTAGGTTGTGAGTTAACATTAAAGGCCCAATTACCCCATAGGCAACGCCTATGGGGTAAGAAAAATTAATTATTTAGTGTTGGTGATTCAACGCAGTGGGTACACCTCTTCCCATTCCGAACAGAGTAGTTAAGCACTGTAGTGGCAATGATACTCGTAAGGGGAAAGTAGCTAGTCGCCAACA
>JAUSEP010000091.1 GCA_030650195.1 Candidatus Berkelbacteria bacterium
CGTTTACCTTATTAAGGGTGCAGGTACCTACACTCCTTTCGTCTTTGCTTCTGCAACTACATTATCTGGAGCAAGCGTGACACTAATCTTTAGGACTATTGCTGCTAGCGGTATTATCAACGTCGCTGCTGGTGATTACGGTACCTGGAATATCGAAAATTATCCCAGTGTTGGTAATAGTTCATCCTGGACGTTAGTTGGCACAGTTACCACAACCGGTCAGTATTACCTGCATGGAGGGACTGGCATAACTGGGTCCACCTTTAGCACTGGTAACCAAACATTAACTGCTAAAAGTCTGGTGATTGGTAATTCCAGCGATAACGCCGCCTGGGCAGTTAGCCTTGGTTCCAGCACGATAACCCTAAGTAACGGTACGAGTGATGTTCTTTCAGTTGCTTCTAACGGTGGCTCTCACACACTAGACATGAGTAGTGCCGGTGTCTCGGTAAAAGGCAACGTGAAATTCGTCAATGGCACGGGAGCGATTACCGTCACACCCGGTACTTCAACCCTTACCTGGACTAATACCTCCGGAACTTTGACCTACTCGCCCAACGGCCAGTCACTCTACAACATGACTCTTAACGGTTCTGGTAGCACCGTCGCTCCAGATGCCGCGGTGGATGTAAATAATAACTTTACTATTACTGCCGGCTCGTTCACTGCTCCAAGTTCGATGACAATAGGTGGAGATTACAGCAACTCCGGTACATTCACTCATAGCTCCGGCACGGTGACTTTTGACGCAACCGACACAGGCAATACCCTGGGAGGCACACTTTCTGGTTCGTCAGCTTTTTATAACCTGATCTTTAGCGGCTCCGGCGGGGAATGGACGCCAAGCGCTACTGTCGCGGTGTCAAACGACTTAACAATGACGGCCGGATCATTATTGGGAACCCAGAATCTAACTGTTGCTGGTGGCGATATCACAGGTGACGGCACGATCAACCTCACTGGTGGCACAACAACACTAACCGCTGACGGCAATTTCGGTGGGGCAACGGCCTGGACGTTCTATACCTTGAAATTCGGAAATACAAGTTCACTTGTCCCGGTAGAAACAGTCACTGCGACCGGAGCAGGGGGAATCACAGTCACTGATGTCCTGACAATAAATAAACATAGTGGCCTTGGCTGTGATGAGAACACCCTCAACGCCGGTTCTAAAATTTGGACACTCTCCGGCACAACAGGATCGCCATTAGTTGTAGATGGTACGTTAACACCCTCCACTTCCACAATTACAATCACGGGTAATAATGGGTCAGGTAACACTAATGTACCAGGGTCTGGGGCGGCTTGTGGTGACGCTACTTACAACAATTTAACCTTGAATAACGGTTCGGAAACATTCGCTGTTAGCGGTACAACTAATATAACGATTAATAGCAACTTAACTATCACTGCAGGCACCTTTACGGCTGGCAGTGGCACAACAACGGTTAAGGGTAACCTTGCTAATTCCGGTACATTTACGGCCAACTCCGGCAACGTTACCCTAAGTGGCACCTCAACTCAAACGATTAGCGGAACCCTCACTGGAGGCTCAGCTTTCTATGACCTGACAATTTCCAATTCTTCGGGTACCGATGCTTCTGACTGTGAGCTGACCAGTTGGGTAGCTGGGATAGATTTTGCTGTTGCGGCAACTGTTACCAATAACTACACCATTACGACCGCCTCAGTTCGGGTTGAGTATAACTCCGGTTCCACATATACCATCAATAACATGAACTGGAACGGCCAGGCAGTTGGGACAAGACTTTATTTCAGAAACTCTGCTGCTACAGGAACTTGGCTGTTAAATGTGACCGCTATCGGTAACCAACAAACGAAGGTGTCATACATCAATGTTTCTCGTTCCGATGCTTCTGGTGGAGCAACCATAATCGCCTCTGACGGCACTAACACCGACTGTGGCAGTAACGTCAACTGGCAGTTTGACGAATCCTTAACACTGAGTCTGGATTCAACTTCGAAAGACTTTGGGGTTGTAACTCCTGGTTCCAACCCCAGTGATCAAACAACAACCCTAACTGCAACTAGTAACGCAGTTAATGGTTATGTAATTTATGGCTGGACAACCCAAGCGATGACTAATGTTCGCTTTGGTGGGGTAACTCTTGCGGATTGGACAGGTACCAACGCCACACCAACTACATTTAGTGCTGGAAGTTACGGCTTTGGCTATACAACAGATGATGCATCCCTCACGGGTGGTACGGCTGATAGATTCACAAGTGGCGGAGCAAAGTACGCTGGTTTTACTCATAGCGGTCCAGGCGACCCAGTGGCCGACCGAACAGCTCCAGCAACTAGCGCAACCAATACAATTAATTACCGCTTATACCCTTCAGCAACCCAAGCTGATGGTGACTACACAACAATTGTTATCTATGTGATAGCGGCGCAGTTCCCATAATGCAAGAATTATTTAGTAATAAATGAGTTGGGAGTTATTTTTTCTCGAAACTGGTAGAGCTAGAAAACCTGTCGAAGAATTTATTTATAGTCTCGATGGAAATACAGCCGGTAAGGTTTTTAGGATGCTCGATCTTCTCAAGGAACACGGACCTACCCTAAGAATGCCTTACAGCAAGAAAATCTCATCGAATCTCTTCGAACTCCGGATAAGAGGTAGGATTGAAGTCAGGATCTTTCATACCTTGAAGAATAATCTAATTTATCCGTTGCACGCCTTCGTAAAGAAAACCCAGAGTACGCCTCATCGAGAACTGGATACAGCAGAGAAAGCTCTGAAGTTACTAGTGTAAACATTGACACACTATAACGTATATGTTATAGTGAGATCGACATGAAAAGCTTAGAACAATTCAAACAGGAAGTGTTCGAGAGACGCCCTGAAGTAAAAAAGGCCTACGACGAACTAGCGCCCGAGTTTGAGCTTGCCTCCCAAATTATTGACGCCCGCTTGAAAAAGGGTTTTAGCCAAGCGGAGCTAGCCAAGAAAATAGGAACTAAACAGTCTGCGATTGCCCGACTGGAATCTGTAGACTACAACCCGTCGATCAAGATGTTGAAACGAGTCGCCAAAGCCACGGAGACTCATCTTAAAGTAGAACTGCGACCATAATAGTAACTTCAAAGAAATCTTCAAAGGCCCGGCCATTTTGATTGTTAAAGTAAGTCTTGACAAGTTTGGTAACACTACTATATAGTAGTAACACCATGTCTAAAGTATCTTCTCTTACCAGCAAGGGTCAGATTGTAATCCCCAAGCAAATCCGAGATCAGTTCGGCTTGAGAACTCGAGATCGCCTTCAGTTTTCGGTCGATAATGGAGTAATCATTGCTAAGCCGATCAGCACTGTCGAACAATTTTTGGGTAGATTCTCCGGCAAATCATTATCTAGGGGCGAAATGAAAACGCTGATTGCCAAACACTACCTGGCCAAACATCGATGATTGTGATTGATACCAGTGCCCTGATTCGGTTTTTTACAAACGATGACCCGACTAAGGCGCAAGCAGTTAAGGTGCTACTCAACTCCCCTGAAATTATTTTTGTACCGGATGTTGTTTTTCCGGAACTCGAATATGTCCTAGGCGACGCTTATGAGGCAAATCGTCAGGAAATTGAAGAGACTCTTTGTTTTTTGATCAACCGTCCTAATGTTAAAACTAACTCAACTATCAAAATTGCTCTGGAAATTTTTAAGCAAACGAGACTTGACTTGGCCGATTGTCTGATAGTCGCTCAAGCGATGGGAAAAAAACTTGCCAGCTTTGACAAAGAAATGCTTAAATCTACTGGAATCAGTCCGTACTGGAATTAGGGACTAGGGCCATTAATGCCAAGTTGAATCCTAACCAGAATTTTCTGATGTAATTGACAGTGTCACTAAAGCAAGACAAGCTAAATTAAGAATGCAGCAAGGGAGTAAAAAAAGTTTATGTTTCAGGTTGATTCTGCTGGCAATATTGTCTTCAGCTTTTTCTATATTGCCGGCAAATGGCCAGGGCGCAATAAGTCCTTCGCTGTCAATTTCTCCAGGTTTAGTTAAGCAAACCGTAAAACCAGGGGAGAAGTCCGTCGTTAAAATAAAAGTTAGTAATCTCGGACAAGATCCGATTCCTATGTCGGTTTCCAAACTCAATATTAGCAAGATTAACGACCTTGGCGCTCCTGAGTTTACGCCCCAGGTTACACCGAGATCAAGTGCAGATTGGTTGGTAGTCGATAAGCCAGATATGATTATTGATTCTAAAAGCGATAAAGAAATTGAGGTCACTATTACCGCACCAAGGGGTACCGCCCCTGGTGGTTATAGCGCCGCCTTGGTTTTTCAGGCTCGCTTGCCGTCTTACTACTTTGATCTTGACGCCAATGCTCATATTCTACCGGCTCTAACTGCCTCGTTTTTGATTACTATCGACAGCAATAATCCGCCCACAATCCAAGATCTTACAATTAGTTCTTTTCAGGCACCCGGCGTTGTTGTCAGCACTCCTGTACCCATCGTCACGGAGATTAATAATCCAACTTCCTTTTTCATCTTCACAGACGGCGAGTTGGTGATAACACCAATCTGGGGTGACAAAAAAATAGTTACTAGGTTGGCTAGCTCTGTACTAATGCCAGAATCTTCCCGAAAGTACATAAACGCCTATGACGACACTATCTGGCCAGGATTGTACACGGCTAAAATGACTCTAAACCAAGGTGATAAAGTGTTGGTTGCCAGTGCTCAGTTCGTGGCAATCCCCTGGCCTTTCATTGTTATGTTGCTACTAGCAGTTGTTTTCATAGTCAGTTTGATAGCATTCAAAAAAAGACGAGCGCGGCGTACAGCCTTGGAACCAGAGAGTATCCTCTAAACTTGACACCGTATTCATATATGATTTGATGAATATGTAACATGAGTAGGAGGGATGTAAAGTTGCTAATTATAGAGGCCGTCTTCGAACCCTGTCCTCTTGGAGGGTTTGACATACATAATTGTATGTTTATTGTAAAATTAGATGGGTAGTACCAGGGGGTTGATGGGGATAAAATTTAAACGTGCTTTTTACCTGCTGGCGATTGCTTCTGTTTTGGTATTGAATCTCGCTCCACAGAAAGCTTTTGCCGTCCGACCGGATAGCTTAAAAGACGTTATTACTGATTCCCGCCCTTCCACCGCCGCCAACCACACAATTACGCTAGACCAATCAACTAGTGGTGATTTTAGCGCTGGTGACACCATAGTACTTACTTTTGCAGCGGGCTTTGATACATCTGGTTTTGCCAGTACCGATGCAATCGACTACGACATAACGGTCAATGCTGTTGAAGAGACGATTGTGGACTCAACTGATGCTTGCGCTGGTGATACGATCGAAATTACCACTGTTGCCGCTGACGTTTTTACCTTTACCGCCTGTGGAGCTTATGTAGGTGAGGCAGCGGGTGTGGTGATCGTAATCGAAATTGGGACTCATGCTACCAGTGGTGGAACTGGTAATACACAGATTACCAACTCGGTTGCTGCTACCTATAACTTAGCCGTTGATTCTACTGATGAGGATTCCCAGGATACGATCATTGTTGTTACTGCTGCAATTACGGTTTCGGCCACAATTGACGAAGTCCTGACTCTCACCGTTGCCGGCGCTAGTACCGCTACCTGCACCGTTACCGGTGGAACGGAAATAGATACCTCTGGTAGTGCCGCTACCATTCCATTTGGAACAATTAGTACTGAGGCATTTTACGACGCTTGTCAATCGTTAACTGTGGCTACTAATGCTGGCACCGGGTACACAGTAACGGTTTATACCGTGGCTGGTTTGGATAGCGGTGCGAATGCTTTCGGAGTTGGTACGTGCGACGGTACCTGTTCTCTTACTGATCCGGCCGCTTGGGCAACCGCTACCAACAATGGTTACGCTATTTGTATGGATGATACTACCGGAAATGCCGCAGAAACTGCTAACGCCGACTGGGTAGCAGCCGGTCAGTGTGGCGGAGCATCTCAGCAGTTTGAACTAATAGCTGACTTGTCAGGTTCCCAAACTCCTTCTACAATCATGCAGAGCGTCGTCGGCGTCTCCAGCGATGTCTCTTTAATAGGTTGGCGAATATCGGCTGATGCCGCTCAGGCCGCTGGTGCATATACAGGAACAGCTGACTATATCACAACTGGTACTTTCTAAGTTGCCGTTATGACAAAGATGATTGCTGGATTACTGGTCGCGGCTGTAGCGACCTTTTTTGTTATTATGTTGCCAAATTCGGGTCAAGCCCAAGAACTCGGCCAAGCAAAAGTTTCCATCTCTCCGACACTTTTTGAGCTTACTGCTAAACCTGGTGACATTCTAGAAAATACCATGAAGGTTATCAATACCAGCGAAATCGTTCAGTCATATGAGATGGAAATCAAGTCATTTATTGGCAATGAGCTCGGTCAAGCAAAGATTACTGCCAGTGACGATCCGGAGTACGCGCTGAGGGGTTGGGTGAAAATCACTCCCGAAAAATTCACGCTCGCAGCTAAGCAAACTCAGGTTGTCAAGTTCGTTATTTCCGTTCCCGAAGACGCTGAACCTGGTGGCCAGTATGGTTCGATCTTAGCGTCCCTTGTTGATAACAGCACTGTTACTGGTACTGGTGCGATTACTAAACCCAAAGTTGGTACACTAGTACTCGTAGCCGTTGCCGGAGACATTACCTACTCCGCTTACATCAAAGAGTTTAGCGTCGCCAAGAAGCGCTTTGAACGCCCACCAGTTGAATTTCGAACGAAGATCCACAACAGTAGCTCCGTTCATATTAAGCCGAAAGGATTTATTACACTGACAGATATCTTCGGTCGCAAGGCTGGTAGTATCGACTTCGATCAGAAAAATATTCTTCCCGACTCCGACCGTCTAATTACTCAATCTTACGAACAGCCGTTGATCGTTGGACGCTACGTCGCAACGTTAAACGTTCTTTACGGCGAAAAGGGAGATCAATTAAGTTCTAAAACTGTGTTCTACGTGTTTCCGACATGGCTAATTATTTTGTGTGTCGCCCTACTTATTCTTATTATTCTTTTACTCCTGTATCGAAGACGTCAGAAGCGTAGATTTGCAGTGTTACTCAGAGCCGCTAAAGCCCCGAGAATTATTCGAAGAATGAGCTAGGGTATTGGTTGTTTAACTTACCCTTTCCGATAAGCTTAGAGTAGTGAGATGAAGAAAAATTTCAACGTCCTGGTACGCAGGCTTATAGGCTTATTTGGTTTAATATTTCTGCTCCTTATATCGCCGGTAGTTGCCCAATCAGAGGTTACCTTGAGCGCTAATGTTCTGTCAGGCGTCAGCCCTGGAGTATCTACTTTCGTTAGCGATATTCTCCAATTGCCGGCTGATGGCAAGTCAGTGGTAATCTTGACCGCTACAATCCTCTCTAAGGAAGGTGAAGCTCTGCCTAATAAGGAGGTGGTAGTTAGCTCTAACCGCGGTGAAGTTGACACAATTCTCTGCTACTCAGGCAGCACTCTCACCAACAGTCATAAAACCGTTACCGACAGTGAAGGAAAAGCGCGTTGTGCTGCAAGCTCTGAAGTACCTGGTAACGCAACCTTTACTGCTATTGCGGAAGGGATAACACTCGACGACAAACCAACGGTCACCTTTACACCACTACCATTCCTTACTAATTTAACTATCAAAGTTAATCTCCCTGGTGGTGGTAAGCTTACAATTCTCGAACCAGTCACCCCCAAGCCTTCTAAGCCTGCGAATGAAAGGTTAGTGAACACTGACGTTGAGCTGCAGATCCCGTTTTGGGTAGTATTGGTCATAATACTATTCTTCCTGACCGAACCGATCTTAATAATATTGGTCTTGCGCTTAAGTCGAAAGGTTCGACGTGGTTTTGAGGCCGAGAAGATGGCCCTTGCTAAGGAGCAGGAGCTACTTGCCAAGGTTTACCTGCTTGAGAGCCAAGTTGTACAAACTGCTTCGGAAATTGAGCAGGAGGTGCGACAAATAGAATCTCCTACCCCGCCTCAAACAACTGCTGTACCTCCGCCGCTACCCCAAAGCCCTGATACCGGGCAGTACCCGCCCGCCCAACAACTCTAGTAGTGCCGATCCACCAGTCGAAACAAAAGAGTATCTATGAGTCAGACCTAAGCTGTCGATAAAGCCCACCGTATCTCCGCCCCCAACGAGACTTGTAGCTGGGGAGTCGGCTATTGCCTTAGCGATCGCTTTTGAGGCCTTCTCAAACGGTGATTGCTCTATCTTACCGGGGACACCGCTCCAGAGAATAGTTTTAGCTGATTTAATATACTGAATTGTTTGAAGGGTGGATTTCTCTCCGATGTCGAGGATCATATCATCACTCCAAGCGTAATCTACGGGTAAAATAATCTTTCCTTTAGAGTTTTTGAACATCTCTCCGGCCCGATCGATATAGCCCTCTTCAACCTCGGAGTTTTTAATATCTACACCTTGGCTTGCTAGGAAAGTGTTGGCAACACCACCACCAACAATAACTCGATCCACTTTTGGTAGGAGATTACGAATAACTGGTAACTTATCAGATATCTTCGCGCCCCCAACTATTGCGATAAATGGATGGGCTGGATGGCGAGTTAAATTAGTTAGTACCTCCATCTCTCGCTCTAGCTGTAAACCAGCGTAAGACGGTAAGAATTCTGTTATTGCTACAACTGAAGCCGCTTCGCGGTGCGATGTGCCAAATGCTTCGTTAACGTAGATCTCTGCTAGATTGGCTAACTTGCGAGCAAAAGTTCGCGAATTATCTTCCTCGCCACGAAAAAACCTAATATTTTCCAGTCCAATGATATCGCCGTCAGCCATTTCTCCAATTGTTTCGGTTGTCTGAGTAGAAAAAGGATCGGTGGCAAAAAGAATTTTTTTATTGACTAGAGCTGACAAGTGGGTGAAAACTGGTTTCATACTTAAGCTTGGGTTTACCTTAGCCGGTGGTCTACCCAAGTGACCACAGAGAATAATTTTAGCGCGGTGGTTCATTAAGAAAAATAGGGTTGGGAGTAACTTTTGCAGACGGTAGTCGTCCTTCACTTCAATTGGATCCCCGTCAGTTAGGGGAACGTCGGTATCGATCCGAACTAAAACTTTTTTATCGGCTAGAGCCGCTTCTTCCAGTGACTTCATTGATATTAGCATAGCGGAGGTTGAGTAACAGAGCAAAATTAGAAATCGTAAACGTCTTTACGATGACCAATCTTGAAAAAAACTGCTGTCTCTTCCTCGAAACGAAACAATACCCGATATTGACGGGTGATACGGAAAGAGAAAACTCCTTTTAATTCTTTTATTCGCTTGGTGTGAAGTCGCGAGTCAATCCAGTTTTTAAGAAATATCTTTTCTTGTTTGGTTATTATTACCAAGATATCTTTCGGTAGGCTCTTCAGGTCCTTCTTGAAATCGGCAGTCTTAATTAGCCGCATTTAAGCAACTAGTAGTCAGCAATATTAATCGCTCGAGTGTCGGAGTGATCGTTGATAGGCTTTTTTAATCTCTGTGCTATTATCGTACTCATCAATTCCCTCTTCGGGAATTATTTTTATGAAGTTCTCGAGATAAGATCGAACTATTTTCAACTCATTTAGAACTTCCTTCAGATTCTCAGAAATTTGTTTTGCCATAATTTTCTTTAGTTTAGCATAATTAAATACAAAAATTGGTTCTTTTTGATATTCTGTATGGGTGATCAAATCATTCTTTATTTTACTTTTAACCACCCTGTTGTTTCTTGCCACCTTTGGTTACGTAGTTTATAGACTTCAAGACCCTGAATTTGTCGTAGATCAGTCTCGTTCAGTTAATCTTTACGGTAGGCTCGTAGGTAATATCGGGGGATTTTTACCAGAGGACGAATTAATGAAATCAGGATTCAATAATGCTGATGTCACAGAAGTTCTAAAAGTAGGTATGGACGGCGATAAATTCTATGAGCTCGAAGGAACTGCTCTCAAGGCGTATCTACCTTGGCTAACGGGGAAAACTGACTCTCTTTCGTTCACTTACCCGTTGCAAGAAACTAGAACCAAGCTAACGGATGCGGCAACAGCTAGAATCTTAGCAAAGTACGGTAACTTACCTGTGTGTACTTCTGCCCAATTACGTGCCTGGAGTTTTGATTCTGGCTTGCCGTCTTGCCAGCTACCGTCCGGCACCCTTAGGGCCAAAAGCATTGATAATCTCGCAAACCAGACCGCAACGAAGCTAACGGAAGGAATTCCCGACTCTCTTTCGGTAAATCAGCCCCCCACACAGCTCTTAGCCGCACGGACCAATATAGCACTGGCCTTTAGAGTAATTTACGCTATTTGGGCAGTGACCCTGTTTCTAGCTCTACTCTACCTCCTAATTTTCCGCTCTTCAGGATTCATCGCGCTTGCGATTTGTTTCCTTTTGGTTGGCTTACTACAGATTGCCTTTAGCCTGGTTGGCTGGGACTGGATAACCAAGACCATCGGGGACTTTGTTGGCGGCTCAGGAGAGGCAAAGTCTATTGCTCCAATTATAATTGACTTGGTGTCGGTGATACTCGGGGCCATGAAAACAGTTATGGGTAATATTAGTATAGGTTTTCTGATCTCTGGCGGAGTTTTGCTAGTGCTGGGAATTATCGGAAAGATCCATCACTCACCACTGATCCCTAAGGACGTGAGATAGCTAATAATTGATCATACGATCAGCTGTCTGTAGAATCTCTGATCCAGAGCTGAGATTAGCTTGGCTCGTAAGTGACTGCTTTGAAGATTTCCAATCCAGACAAAATTACTGTTTTGACCTTTAAGAATCCCTGATGAGCGTGGAGAGCTAATACTTTTCTGCCTGTCGCCTGCTAAAAAGCGCTCCATATTAGATTTAATTTGAACTGCTAGTGTCTGATCAACCCGAAGGAGATCTTGTTGGTGGCGATTGCTGCTATCAACGATAATAGTTTCTGGGTGTCCTTCCGGGTTGAGGGTGTCGCGAAGAACAAAATTATCTTTTTCGTCCAGCAGGGCTCCTCTAACAAGCCTGTTCTTCAGCGGTGCTGTTGGGGTATTGATCGTCAGCCCAGGTAACGGCGCCACTGACTTTCGAGAGACGACTCCGTTTTCTGCTAAAAAGTCCCTAAGCTTTGAGATATTCGGGTACTGGGCTTGAACGACTAGCGCCCTCTGAACAGCAACGGGACAGGCGCTAACGTCGGATGATAGCGCCAGGGCCATCTGCCAGGACATGGCATCTTCCCCTGCAAAAGTAACCCTGGCTCGAACTTGGCGACCAGAATTGATCTTCGCCTTAATTTCGTTAATTAGCCGGGAGGCTTGCTGTGAAATCTTTGTAATTTCCGGGGACAGAAAGCTGGGGGTTAAATCTAGGAATAGACTGTCGTAATCAACGACTCCGCTAGCAGTAATCACTCGACGATCGATTAAGTTGATCTGCTTAACTGTTGTTCTGCGGCAGCTGACGTTGTTATAAAGCCCGCTTTTAGACGGGAAGCTATGTTTCCCCAAAAGACTAGTTATGTGAGGAGCGTAAACTAACGAGTCGTCTCTAGTTAAATGAATTACTTCGATATGCGATTCGCGCGCTAAGTTACGATCGAGTAACCTTCCAACCAACAGAGCAAGAGGTGAATCGCCAACAATAACAACGCTTTTACGCATTGTTCGGCTCCATCTTAGGAAGTTTTAGCAGCAATCTGGCAGACTTTAAGAAAATCCTGGGCTTTGACAGAAGCTCCGCCAACTAAAGCACCTTCAATTTCAGGGTGACGGAAGAAGTCTGTTGCTGTCGACGAAGTAATAGACCCCCCATAGATAAACCTCACTAACTGAGAAGGACCAGCACCAAACTTTTCAATAAGTCGTTCTTTGAGCTTAGAAATAACCTGGAGGGTGTACTCTGGCGTAGCCACCGTAGCCGACTGATTGGCACTGATCGCCCAAACCGGCTCATAAGCAACCGTCACTTTGTCGAAGTTGTCTTGTTTGGCAGCTGCAATCCCTTCAAGTAACTGTTCAGTCACCTTACTTAGTTGGTAGTCGTCAAAATTACCCTGGGCATCGATCATCTTTTTGTTTTCGCCTACACAAAGGATCGGTTTAATCCCCCACTGTAAACAAGCCTGCATTTTTTGATGCACCAAGTCGTTGTCTTCGCCAGCGTAGGCTCGACGTTCAGAGTGGCCAACAATTGCATACTGAACTATATTCTTAAGCATGTAAGCAGAGACTTCACCTGTATAAGCTCCCTGATCGTTTGGCCATACGTTTTGAGCGGCTAAGGAAACGTGCTGTGGTTTGTGTCTCCAGGACTCAACAATCGGCACCAGCCAGGCCGTAGGTGGCGCTAAGACGACTTCTACGCCCTGAATATCCTCTAGCGACCTCTTGAACGTAGAGGCTAATATTAACGAGTCTGAAAGTGTTGGATACATCTTCCAGTTACCAACAACTAATTTACTAGACATATCTTCAGATTAGATGGTTTTAACCAAACAAAAAAGACCCGTTACCGGGTCCCCTTGTTTCCTAGATAGGAATCTTACATATCGGCGGCGTCGCCCTCTTTCTTCTCTTCTGGCACCTCAGCACCGTCTGCAGGAGCGACAGTCTCTGCTGTGTCGTCACCTTCTACTGCTGGTACTACTGGGGTTGCTTCCGTATCTTCTGTTGTGTTCATGTTTGGATCCATATGAACCTCCTTATCGTTAAAGCAGAAAAATCTGCCGCCCTGTAACGGGCACTTGTCTTTTTACAGAGTAACAACAGGTTGGTGGTCGTGTCAAGAGAGAAGTTGCTCGATTCGCTTTACAGCGTCTTCTAAATTAACGAGGGTTACCTTACCGCTAGCTCGTTCTTTGATTTCTACCTTACCGTCCTGAGCGGTTTTAGAACTGTAAACTAGGCGGATTGGATAACCGATTAGATCGGCATCAACCAACTTGGTACCAGCTGGTTCATCTCGATCGTCTAATAAGACTTCCCTGCCAGCTTTCTCGAGTCGGTCGTAAATCTTGATGCCGGTCTTGGAGTCTGTTAGGTCTATAATCACCACCTCAAAAGGCGCGACCTGAAGTGGCAATATTAAGCCATGTTCGTCATTATTCAGTTCTGCAAGAGTTCCTAAAAGTCGGCTGATGCCGATGCCGTACGATCCCATCCAAACAGACTGACGGGTTCCGGAAGCATCTAAGTATTTTAGATCAAATGCATCTGCATATTTAGTGCCGAGATGAAAAATATTACCAACTTCGATAGCCTTTACTCGCTCAAGCTTTTTCTTGTCTGTTGCTTTTAGCTGATCCTCAACCTCTTTGTTGAACCCGGTCTTTGTTTTATGGTCTACTAATACCTCGTCCTCACCGGTCTCGCACAAGACCTGAAATTCGTCCGAAAGTTCTTTCCCAAAGACTCCCCCGCTTGCCTTAACTCTATAGGCGTCGAGTCCCAAGCGTTTAAAAGTTCTAAGGTATGCATTCGCCGCTTCTTCGTAAAACTTATGGTGAGATGACTCGTCGGGATGAAAACTATACAGGTCTTTCATTCTGAACTCCCGGCCACGTAAAAGACCTGATTTTGCTCGTAACTCTTTACGGAACTTGGTTTGGAATTGATAAAGAATCACTGGTAAATCTCGGTACGACTGCACTCCCTGCTTAACAGCAATGGTCATTGGTTCCTCGTGAGTTGCGCCAAAAGTCATATCCGCTTCCGGATCCATGTAAACTATTTGGCGAAAGTTCTTGTCGAGCCATCTTCCGGACTTCTCCCAGGTAGATTTGGGCTGAAGGGCTGAAAAAATAACTTCTGATCCGCCGATAGCGTTCATTTCTTCTCTGATGATCTGTTCTATCTTTTGCATAGAGCGCACAGCCATCGGCAAGAAGGCATATACACCGGCTGCTACTTGGCTTATAAAGCCCGCCTTCTCTAGTAAGTAGGCATTTATTGAGTCCTGCGCGGCCATCGACCGACGAGTTTTAGTGTAGAAACTGCTCAGCTTCATGAGAAAAGTCTACCAATTACATCGAAACGTACAAAATCTTTGAACGTGACCACCAGAAACATTAAGAGGATAAATGCGAGTCCAGCAGTAGCAAAGATTGAAAACTGCCGTTCGGTTAGTGAACGTCGAGTAAGTCTCTCGTAGGCCAGAACGGCTATGTGACCCCCGTCAAGCGGCAGGATCGGCATTAAGTTTACAACTCCAAGACCAATTGAAATTAGAGCGACTAATTGTGCTAGATACTCAAATCCCATACGCCTAGCTACGCCTGTCAACTGACCCACTCCAACAATTCCCGTAACATTATCTGAGACTTCTTGTTTTACAACAAAGTTTTTTACAAAATCCACAAACCCAACAGTCGAAATTCCTATTACTCGACCGGTCTCGTAGATTGCTGCTACAGGTGCCTTGTACCAAAGCGACCTGACTTGCCCTGAAGACCCGATAGCAACTCCTATCGCCCCTTGTCCGGGCGGTGGATTAAGCCTAGGGGTAACGACTAGGTCCAGGGTTAGGTCCCCGCGCTTAATCTTTACAGTTGCGCTCTGGCCATTCAGAGCCCGAACCTTCTCGACGAAACCCGCTCCGTCTTCTAGACTTTGACCGTTCACCGCTAGTATCTGGTCGTCTAACCAGAACCCGCCGAGCTCAGCCGGACTACCGTGGACAATCTTAGAAATGACAGTAATCGGTTTCTCGGAGATAAAGGGATTTCTTGATGCGTTTGGAGTGAACGGTTGAAAACCAGTAATAAACAACATAGTAAGTATTATCCAGGCCATCAGAAGATTCATCGTCGCTCCCGCTACTAGGATGGCAACCTTGGAAGATGGAGACTTGGATTTGTATGACCTGGGGCCAGTTTTTCCATCAGACTCACCGAACATTTTAACGTAGCCCCCGAGAGGAATTAGGTTAATGGCGTAAGTTGTCTCGCCAATAGTTTTGCTCCAGAGCCGTGGGCGGAAGCCAAAGGCAAATTCCTCTACCTTAACTCCACTTTTTTTAGCAATCAGGAAGTGGCCCAGCTCATGAACAAAAACCATAACACCGAGTACAACAAGGAACACGAGCGTAGTAACAAGCATCAAACGGTCATCAGTTCTTTTTCTTTTCTCTCAACTAAATCTTTAGCTTTTGTATTGAAGCCTGTGATTGCTTCATCTATTTCTTTTGTGAAACGACTCAACTCATCCTCTCGCATTAGTCCAGCGGATTTTTCTTTGGTCGCCTTTTGGTGGGCATCACCACGTAGCTGTCGCAGTTGAATCCGGGCGGCCTCACCTTTCTGACCGACCAATTTAACCATTTCTGCTCGGCGTTCTTGACTCAACGGCGGAACACTCAAGCGGAGTTGAGCACCCTCGTTAACAACGGAAAAACCTAGTTGGCTTGCCCGTATGGCTGTGTCTATAGCCGCGATAACTCCTTTATCAAACGGTGCGATGATTATCTGCCCCTGCTCGTTAGCGGAGATCGAGGCAACCTGGTTTAAAGGCATTGAGCTACCGTAAGCTTCTACTGGTAGCGATCCGACCAACTCACCGCTGGCTCTTCCTGGTCGTAAAGTACGCAAATCCCCTTCGAGTAACTGCAGTACTTTCTCCATTTCTTGTTTAATAGTAGAAGTAGTCATCTGTCATATCTTAACCGAGAATTAGAAAATATGCCAAATACCATAATATCTCTCAGTTCTGTATCTATCACGTTACCTATTGACATGTTTTGTAATGCTTAGTAATGTTTAGTTAATATGAGTCAAGAAAAGCTAGTCAACACCTACACTCCCGAAGAAATCGCCGAAGTCTTACGGGTTAAGAAAAACACTGTTTACCAGCTAATTAGTCGTGGTGAAATAATAGCAAAGAAAATTGGCAAGTTTTACAGAATTCCCTATAGCTCTATCTCTTTTACTCAAACAGGCCTCGATAACGATTTATACCTAGCTGAGCAAGTTGATTTAAAGAATATCGAATCAATCCATCTAGCTCTCAAAGAAGCACGCAGTTGAACTTGAATGCCCAACAACATTAGCGTCTACCTTGACTCTGATGTAGTGATCTCGTCAATGCTATCTAAGACAGGAGCCGCTAATATGTTGGTAAACGAACCGTCTCTTATAAAGATCGTCTCAAATTACTCCCTAAAAGAGCTGAAAATAGTGGCCGAACGACTTCAGATATCTCAGGATAAACTTAAAAGTGTGACTGAAAGTTTTACGGTGATAACTCTAAGTAGCGACAGTAAAGAGCAGGAAAAAGATTTTCGAAAGTTTGTGACTGATCCTGGGGATACCCATATTATTGCTGGTGCTAAGAAGTCTGGCGTTCGTTTCCTCTTAACTTATAACCAGAAGCACTTTATTACTAACAGTATTAAAAACGACCTGGGAGTAATTGTCTTAACTCCTGCGAGATTCGTACAGTACTGGCGATCCCTGAGCAACTAGATTCAATTACCGAGCTCAAACCGGCAGAACTTGGATACTTTTATATCCTAATCAACCCTAATAATGATTTTGGGAAGTAAATCCTGAGTAATTCTCGAGGGATCGCAGAAGCAGCCACGCTCAAGGAAATTTAGTTTAAATTCTCGAGCAATTCGGGCATATTTTTAGTGGCCGCTTCCCAGACAGCAGCTCGGTCAACTTTGGTATAGTCGTGGACTAAGATGTCACGCATACCGGCAATTTGCTTCCAAGGAACATCCGGTTTTCTGATTTTATAGCCTTCACTTAACCTCTTAACTGCTTCACCGATATTCTGCAATTTATACATCACCGCACAACTGATCACTTCGTCTGCGATGAAAGTGTCTTCGGTTTGTTGTTCTAAGAACTTTTCGATCCAATTAGCGGCCTCGTGGATCTCCTCTTCAAGCAACAGATCTCTATCACTTGGAATCATAGACAACTTCTAGATCTTTATCAATCAGACTAAGCAGTTTTTTGCGAGCGGAGGGAAGAGTGACGACATCGACACTGCGACCGAGTTTCTCTTCAAGAGAAAGCTTAATGTCAGCAATATCGAGTAGGGAATATTTGTAGCCAGGCAGGTAATCAATAAGGAGATCAAAATCACTATTATTGGTGTTATCGCCACGAGCCCTTGACCCAAAAACGGCCGCATAGCGAACCGGCCTCGTTGAAACAGCTGAACGAATTGTCTGAATATCACTTTCTTTCATATCTAAACAATACCACAACTAACCGACTTGTTCTCGGTAGTCTTTATCTAATCTTGTCTGTTGGTTATTCAGCTCCGAGTTCAAAACGGGAGAAGTGGGAAATCTTAATATTCTCACCAATCTTAGTAATGGTCTCGTGAAGAATATCTTGTATTGTTTTTGAGGGATCTCGGAAGTAATCTTGCTTCAACAGCTCTTCTACATTCTCTGGGTTCATCGAAGCGACCTGCATCGCAATATCTTTTACAAAAGCTTTGAACTCATCGTTACGAGCAACGAAATCTGTTTCGCAGTTAACTTCGACTATCGCGCCAAGACGACCGCCGTGCACATAAGATTCAATTAGACCTTGAGAGGTAGCTCGATCAGACTTCTTAGCAACCGTAGAAAGACCCCATTCCTTTAGTAGAGCTAGGGCGTTGGCCTCGTTATCATTAGCCTCATCAAGTGCTTTTTTAATATCATGCATACCTAAACCAGTTTGAGTGCGTAGCTTTTTGATTAGTTCGACGTTTGCCATATTACTTTTTCTTTTTAGGAGTCTTTTTTACTGTGGTTTTAGAAACTTTCTTTTCTATCTTATCAGCTTTAGGTTTGGTGGCTTTCTTCGGCTCTTTCTCGACAGTTTCGTCTTCTAGAACTTCCTGAACTTTCTTTTCCTTAACAGGTGAAGAAACCAGGGCTTGCAAAATCAACTCAACAGCTTTAGCGGCATCGTCATTAGCTGGAATCGGGTATGTGATCTTGTCTGGATTGGTATCGGTGTCACATATAGCAATAACCGGAATGCCCTCCATATTGGCCTCTAGAAGAGCAATTTTATCTTCGCTGGCGCTAGCCATCACCATTAAGCCAGGCTTGGCGCTAAGGTTAGTGACCCCAGCCAAGAAACGGTGGTAACGAGCTAGTTTATTGGTAGCACGTAATCGGTCGATTTTAGATAAACCCTTCGACTGATCACCAGCCAAATACTCATCTAATTCGTTCATCTTCTTAATATTCTCGTGAATACTTTCAAAATTAGTTAAAAATCCGCCTAGCCATCGCTCGGTTACGTACGGTTCGCCAACTTGTTCGGCAACTTTCTTTACGATCTCCTTAACACCGCGACGCGTACCAACGAACAACACCGTCTTCCCTTCGGCGCGATTAGCAGCGATTACTTTCTGGGCTTCAGTTAGACGTTCTAGCGTTTTCTCTAGGTCGATTAGCGCCACGTTCTGACGAATTCCGTAAACAAAACGCTTGGCTTTTGGATATACAAAAGATGGGTGGTGGCCGTAGTGAGCTCCGGAATCTGCTAATTCAATGAGGGTTGGTAGAGCCATTATTTCTTTCCTTTCGAAGCCGCAGATTTTTCAAGTCGACTCTTAAATCGGTCGACTCGGCCAGCGGTATCAACTAGTTTCATTTTACCTGTGTAGAGTGGGTGGCAATTAGAGCAAATTTCTACGCGCATCTCTGGTACAGTTGCACCAAGCGTGAAGGTGTTGCCACAAGAACATGTGACTTTAGCATTGGCAAAATATTCGGGATGAATCTCTTTCTTCATGATTTACTTTGACAATTGTACCAAACCTGGAATATCCCTTCAAGAGTTCAAAGTTAGAATAGAAGGCTTCTTTCTGTTAAACTTCTCTTGAGTAAATATGGATAAAGAAATCTTACGCCAGCTTAAAGAAGCAGAAACGCTCTTCGAGCAAACCGAAGACAGAGAGATAAAAGACCTCGCCAAAGAGGAAATATTAAGATTGCGTAGGCAGGTGGATTTAACGAGTCCCGAAAACCAACGGAACGCTGTGATCGAAGTTCGCTCTGGTTCAGGTGGGGACGAAGCCGAGCTTTTTGCCGGTGAGTTACTACGGATGTACCAGCGCTACAGCGAGCGACAGGGTTGGCGCGTTGAATTGGTAGATAAGAGCGGTAGCGAGCTAGGCGGAGTTAAGTCAGCAACAATGCTTGTCAAATCACCTCAGGCTTATGCAGCATTACGTTTTGAGGGTGGGGTTCACCGAGTCCAACGTGTGCCTAAGACCGAGAAGTCTGGTCGGATCCACACCTCAGCTGCTTCTGTTGTTGTAATGCCAGAAGCGCAAGATGTTGATGTTCATATTAACCCCCAGGACTTGCGAATAGATGTCTATCACTCAAGTGGTGCTGGAGGGCAGTCGGTCAACACAACTGACTCAGCCGTTCGAATTACCCATATCCCAACTGGCATAGTTATCGCCTGTCAGGATGAGCGAAGTCAGCTGAAAAACAAAGAGAAGGCTATGGCAGTCTTGAGAAGTAAATTATGGGAAGCGGCGCGTGCCCAACAGGAACAGTCTATGGGCGATACCCGCCGAGCAATGATAAAGTCTGGTGATCGGGGTGATAAAATACGGACCTACAACTTCCCTCAAAGCCGAGTTACAGACCACCGAATTAACAAGTCCTGGCATAATATTGATCAAATTATGGATGGTGCCATCGAACCTGTTGTTGAGTCGCTCCAAGAAGCCAATATCGCCCTCGCAGACTCTTAATCTACTGATGTCGATGCCGCGTGCGTACCAAGAAGGTACGGTCAACTTTTATGGTTTTGGCTTTGGAGTTAACTCTTCAACCTTAATTCCTCGTCCAGAAACTGAACAGCTGGTAGAAAGAACCGTAGTGCTAGCAAAAAAGTATCTTTCAGATCACCCAAGAATTCTTGATATCGGTACGGGTTCAGGTGTAATAGCGATCACTTTAAAGAAGTTGTTGCCCAACTCTACCGTTGAAGCGACTGACATTTCATTAATGGCACTGGAAACTGCGAGGTCTAACGCCAAGAACAACCAAGTTGATATAGTTTTCCGTAACGGAAGCCTGTTTGAACCTGTAAAAGGCAAGTTCGACTTAATAATTGCCAATCTCCCCTACGTCCCAGCTGCACGCTGGAGATTTCTAGAAAGCCAAGTCCGAAATTTTGAGCCTAAGGACGCTATTGTTTCTGGTCGTGATGGGCTCAAGTTGATTAAACAATTTTGTGAGGGGGTTGGGCCACACCTAAACCAGCAAGGAGTTATCGCCCTCGAGATTGATGACACCCACGGCACACGAGTCCAGGAGCTTCTTCGTAAAGCCCTGCCGAGCTACGACTGTTTCACCGAAAAAGACTTGTCTGGGCGAGTCCGCTTTTGTTTTGCTACTGCCCGAGCGAACCAAGCGTAAGCTTAACTGTAATCTCCGCTTTATCACGCAGGACTGTCAGAGTTACCGTCTCTCCTGGACTATATTTGCGAACTAGTCGAGCCAAAGGAGTTATTTCAGTAACCTTGTCACCGTTAATCTTTGTAATAATGTCGTTATCCTTTAGCCCGGAGGCGGCCGCAGGTGAATTGGCAGCGATGGCAGTCGTTCCGTTACCGGTTACTAACCATGCCCCCTCTTCGACTGGCAGGGAGTAGTTCTTGGCGACTACCTTCGTGATCGGTTGATGACTAACTCCTATGTAAGGTTGGATAATCTTACCGTTTTTATTGTAAGACTCGAGATCTTTCTTAAGATCCATGATGGGTATGGCAAAACCAATATTCTGAGCGTTACCGGCCACGGCAGTGTTGATACCGATTACTTGACCAGCTAGCGTCAGGAGCGGTCCGCCAGAGTTTCCTGGATTAATTGCGGTGTCGGTCTGAAACAGTCCGGCTAGATTTTCAACGTTACCAGCACCGTCTGAGGGCTGTGCAACGCGTTCTTTGGCCGAAATTACACCTACCGTGACACTGTTTTGAAACTCACCAAGGGCATTACCGATAGCGATCACCCACTGACCAACTTCAACCTTGTCCGAGTCACCTATCTCTACCACTGGTAAACCACGTGCTTCGATCTTAAGTAGAGCCAGGTCGTTTGTCGGATCTTTAGCAACTAACTTACCGTCAAAGGTTTTTCCTTCAGCTGTTGTAACGGTGAAGGTGTCACCAGACGAGATGACGTGCTTATTGGTAGCAATCAGCCCATCAGAGGTGATTATGAAACCTGTACCGCTGGTCTGAGGAGCCTTAATCTGACCGAAACCAAAGACATTACGAGTAGCGTTACTGGTACTGGTAATACTGACTACTGCTTGACCAACCTTTTTTGAGGCATCGATAATAGCAGAGGATTCTTCAACGATAATCTTATCGGTTCGGGTGGACTGAATGTTGATTCCGTTGACGCTGTTGATACCTAGTTTGTCACGTAGCTTTGCCCCTCCAGAGGTTCCGGAGAGCATGTAGAGGGTCCAGAGCGAGCCCATGAACGCCACAACTATCACTAAAAGAACGCCAACTACAAACTTCCACAATCTTGCTTTGTTATTGCCTAACGTTTTCCACGGCTTAATTCGTTGGGTCGAGTTTAAATCCATCTTAAAGATTACCTCCTACTTCTTTTTCTTCTTTTCGTCTTTTGTCTCTACCAAGGTCCGCAAAATAGACTGCACGGCAGTGACAACAGTACCCATATTAACTATAGCAGGCACAATTTCTTTCACAAATCCTCCAAACGTACCCGTTAAGTTGTCTAGACGAGTTACTACTCTATTGGCTCGGTGGAGCACAACAATAAAGTAAACCAAGGCTACTAAGAAACCTAATAAAACGATGATCGAAAGCCAGTTAATCCAATCTTGTGTAACCATTTGCCCTCCTGAATACATTCTAGCGTTTTTTTAGGACCATCCAAGCCGACCGATCAAAATGCGAGTTTGGAAAGATATGAAGAACTCCCTTATCGTCACGAAGGCGGATTTTTCGAGCGTCCATCCGCTCGACAACACCCTCGACTTCGTCAACTTTTATCCGATCTCCGGGATTGAAATCCGGATCTTGAGCCAGAAAAATACCGGCAACCAAATCCTGGACGAAAGCCGTTGAACCAGCCGAAAGGGCAAGTGCCGAGATTGCAACCGTACCAGACAGAGCAAGAGATATCTGGGTGAGGCCAACTTGCGCCATCAGAGCAGCAATAAGGAAAATCCATAAAGCTACATCTAGGACCGAGAGTAGAATACCTTTTAGGGCTGAATTGGCTTTTGAGTAACCGACCAAACCACGTAAGAAGGCCTTAATCAATTTAATCAAGATAAAGCCGACGATCAGAGTCAGTAATAGCTGAGGCAAACGGTCCCAGGATTTGGCTAGTAGCTCAAAAATCCGATCGGAAAAAGATGTTACAGACATAGTTACAGCGTACCACAACCAACTTTAAGATTTTTTAAAATATTCTTGTAGCTCGGTTCGAACTTCATTAATGTTGGCCTTGCCCTTGGTTTTGGCCATCACCTGGCCCACTAAAAAGTGGAGGGCGTTTTCTTTGCCTGATTTGTAATCATTAACCGCTGTTTGGTTGGCAGTTATCACTTCAACGATGATTGGTTCGAGTACGAGCTTCTCTGAGTAGTTAGAGATCGCCTCTTCAGTTGATTTGCCTTCACCAATCTCCTTCATCACGGCCGTGAGAGTATCTTTTGTCCAACCGCTCGACTTTTTAGCAGTTAGAAGCTTGATCTGGTCATCAGGCTCTAAGCTGGCGAAAGCAGTTGACTCTAGTAGTAGGTGGGCTGCTTCTTTCGCTATCTCAGGTACTCGGTTGTTGATTACTAATACTTTGTCATCGAGCTGCTTATCTACTAAAGATTGGGCAATCGCTGCTGGCGCACCTACCTCCTCCAGTGCTCGACGTCGGTCTTCCGGAAGTTGTCTACTTTTTACCGCCCCAACCTCAATCGCTACGACCGGTAAATCAGGCTCAGGAAAGTACCTGTAGTCGGCGCTTGTTTCCTTGGAGCGCATAGATACGGTTTTATTAGTAGTACTGTCCCAGGTACGAGTCTCGTGTATAACAGACTCGCCTTTATCTAGCGCTTCTGTTTGTCGTTCGTACTCGTATGTAATTGCTTTCTCGACAGCACGAAAAGAATTAATATTCTTAACTTCCACTTTTTCACCAAGTTTCGCTGTTTTTGAGACTGAGATGTTAGCTTCACAGCGCATCTGGCCTTTTTCCATATCTGCGTCAGATATCCCAAGTGCGCGGACTATTCTCTGAATTTCCTGACAGAAGCGCTTAGCGTCCTCTGCAGAGTGGAAATCTGGTTCGGTGACCATCTCCATGAGTGGTACCCCAGCACGGTTGTAATTAACTAGTGATCCAGACGAACCAGTAGGGTGAATAGATTTACCGGCATCTTCTTCCAGGTGAATCCTTTGTATCTGGTGTTTTACGCCATCGATTTCGATTCTGGCATGTTCAACTAAGGGCGAAGTAGATTGAGAAATTTGATAGCCCTTCGGTAGATCGGGATAAAAGTAGTTTTTACGAGCCCAGAAGGTAGTGGGAGCAATTTTTCCGTCAAGGGCTTGTCCAAGCTCAACTGTTAGGCGTACTGCTTCTTTGTTCAGAAGCGGTAAGGCTCCAGGCAGTCCGTAGCATACCGGACAAACGTTAATATTGGGCTTTGAATTAAAAGGGTCGTTAGCGCAACCGCAAAACATTTTAGTTTTAGTCTTTAGTTCAACGTGAACTTCTAACCCGACTGTTAGTTGATAGCTCATTGCAAGCTAATCCCTCTTAAAACCGACACTGCTTCACGATACGTTCTCATATAGGTAGATAGCTCCCAGTCCGCAACAAAACTACCGTTGTCGTGGACCAACTCGTTTCTTTTGATATGAGCTTTCCATAACTGGTCGTAAGAGCTGCGGGAAAATTTAGGTCGAAGAGCCTTGAGCCTATCAGCAAAGGTAGCGCCAGCTGCTAACTGCTTCAT
>JAUSEP010000100.1 GCA_030650195.1 Candidatus Berkelbacteria bacterium
AATAGAGACCCCAGTACGGGCCTCTATTTCATGATCGGAATCGATGAATCGCTTATTGAGTTGTTTCGCTAGGGCTCGGCCAACCGTGGTTTTGCCCGAGCCCATTAGACCTACTAAAAAAATATTACTGCCTTGCATCTAAAACCTTAAAAACGCATTGAATCACAAAACAAGCAATCTATTCTTATCCTATTGATAAACTATATCAATACGAGTCGCCCCAGATTTACTGCCTTTTGGCGAAGTCAGTTCGAGGAAAAGATGACCTTTATCACCTGCAACGCAACTAGCTTTTGGCGTAATAGTGATTGAATGACCGGTACCTCCCAAGCTCACCGCCGCTTTGGCAGTAACTGTTGCAGGAAAGACTGTTGCAGTTACATTAGTCATATCCAAAGGAGTAAATGTAGTGCCTGTTGGCATTGAATAACCATTTTGGTCAACAATACTAAAATCAAATGACTTTGGCGCTGGTGGTGTCGCACACAGGAAGTTCACAGTGACGGGAAGCCCAACAAACATACCATATGAAGCATTCGCGGTAAATTGCGTACTTTTGGCAAGTACAATAAGGCCATTCGATACCGTTGCAAATACAGTGGGAGTTGCAGAAAATGGCGCTTGGCTGCGCCAAATTACAGAACACGCTCCATTCTTAGTTAAGCAACGAGCCGTATCTTTTGTACCGTCATCACCAACAATGGCACCACTATCAGTCGTAAAAGCAACAGGCATTCCATCCGCAACTACACCACCATTGGCATCTGCAAGAAATGCTGTGATTTTATTCTCGATACCAGCAATATTAAAAGCTTCAAGATTAAGTTTTTCTGGATAGATATCAAAATGCGCATTACTTACCAACCCTGTAGTCACCGCAATGGTATCCGATTTGGTATTTATACTAGTACCATTTACCGTTGCATTCACCACTACAGTGGTCACGGAACTACCTGAACTAACAGTCACTGTAACTTTACCAGAAGGATCTGTGATTCCAGTAGATGCTCCCAACACAACATCAGTCCCCGGTAACATAGAAAAATTCACCTTAACATCGGCAATTCCTGTATTCGAGGCATCCACAACAGCAAAAGTCAACAACGCCACCTCAGACCGCAAAATGCCTCCAGCACCTTTAATCACGATAGATTTATCACTTGGCACGGCTGCAACAAAATTGATCGCCACAGGAGTAGCATTGGGTTTGACGTCAAACGTCGTGCTGGCAGTTACAACTGCGGTCCCGACAATGATAGCGGATGCAGTTAAAGTCCCTGCACCAGTGCCTACACCAGGTTTCAGGCCAATAATTGCGACACCATTGCTGTCCGTAAGCGTAGTACCATTGGTAGAAGATAATGTGGCATCCGACCCTACTACAACAAAAGTAACGAGAACCCCAGGTCCAACTGGTGCGCCAGAACTATTTGTTAAGGTTGCCTTCGCAAGTAAACCGGACGAACTGGAAATATGACTGCTAGTAACACCTGCCTGATCAAGCAAACTAAGTTGTATTTTCCCATTAGGAGTTTGACTTACACCAGAACCACCAGACACAGATCCTGCAGAGCCACCACCACCACCACAGGCAGTCAGTAATGCAATCAATAAAATTGCCGAAAAAAAGCGAAATAGTTTTGCCACATGACACCCCATAGACGTCTGATTCATAATCTTCCTACCATTTTAATTCCAGCCATTATTTGGCAGTTAAACGCTCAGTAAGCACTTTAGGTGTAATAAAAACGAGTAATTCTGTTTTGTTATTTGTTCGTCCTTTGGTCTTGAACAAATAGCCGAAAAGAGGAATATCACCCAAAAATGGTACCTTCGTTATATCTTCACGTTCTTCTTGCGTATAGATACCGCCCAGTACCACCGTCCCACCATTTTCTACCAAGACCATCGTTTTAACCTGCTTGGTATTAATGATGATACCGTTTCTAGTTTCAGTTCCGGCACTGTCTTTATGAACATCTACCTGCAGGATAATATTTCCGTCTGGAGTG
>JAUSEP010000009.1 GCA_030650195.1 Candidatus Berkelbacteria bacterium
CACAAGTCTTTCCTGTTTCTTTTGGTCCTTGCTGTTCATCCCCTCAATGAAACAACTAGATAGGTGGTCCTTCATAACCTGACTGTGAACCGAACGAAGCAACCCTATCACTGCCAAGTTCTGCTGCATGATGTCGACGCAATAGCCGTCCCCGTCTACCATAGAGGTAATCTTTTTTAATAAACTCTCGGCCTTCTTCAAACCAATCAAAATTTTTTGTTTGTCTTTTTCTATACCCATACCCCCACCCTAGGTGTAGGTAGAGAGTTTGTCAAGCTTTACGAAAAAACCACCCGTATAGGGTGGAATTCTCGTGGTGGAGCTGCCGAGGATCGAACTCGGGTCCGAAAACTAACGACCAAAGTGTCTACAAGCTTAGTTTGTTTTATTTTTCTTGAAAATACAGCTCTAAACAGACAAAACACTGTATTTTCCAGCATCAATTCTTAGTGTCTAAACGATGCCTCTTAGACAAGCATCCGATAATATGGCGCAACAAGTCTCCATCGGAGTTAAGGCTTGTTACGGCTCTCGGGTTTAGGCGAGGGCTAAGACCGGGCTAAAGCTAAACGCGTTAGCTAAAGTAGCTTTAGCACGACTTAATACGTTTGCACGTAATTGTTGTTACCAATTAGGCAGATAACTTTCCGCTTGCGTACTTTGGTTGTAAATGTTCCCGTCGAAGCCAATTCAGCCCCAGTGACCAAACTTTACCATATAATACTTAGGATGTCAACTAGCGACTTATCTCTTTTTTGTCTATTGAGATCGGGTTAAAAAGAGCGGAAATTTGATTAAAAACTGTGTGGGTAGCTGCTCTGTTGTCGCGGCTGTAATTACAAGTAAAAACGTCGAGTGTTACAAAATATTCCTCTGGCCAGGTGTGTATGGAGACGTGGGATTCACACAAAGCGACCACTCCTGTAAATCCACCCCCTTCAAAAGGATGGTAGTAGTTTCCGACTTCGGTTAGACCTGCTTCTGCGATAATCAGGGAAATTTCTTTTTTGTAGAAATCCATGTCGCGATGAACGTAGTCTACCGCCAATGTCAGTGTCCCCAAGATATGCAAACCTTCTACTTTTTTCATCAATCAAGAGAATATGGTATAGATTTACTAATAAATAGTCAATCTCTGCGTTGTCAATCTAGTTAGCAATCGCTATCATTAGCTCGATGCTTCATCTCAAGAACGCTAGAAAACGCTTTACGGCCGGAGAAGTGGTTAACGCCCTTGATGGTGTCACTCTAAACATTACTGCAGGTGAGTTTGTCGGTATCATTGGGCCAAGCGGCTGTGGTAAGTCCACCCTGCTCTACACTTTGGGTCTGTTAGACTCCGTGGATGAGGGTGAGTACTCCATTGACGGAATGAGGGTAGATGAGTTTTCCAGTCGCCAACGAGCCCTTTTACGCAACAAAAAGTTTGGATTTGTTTTTCAGTCTTTTAATCTAATTAGTCGTACTACTTCCTTCGACAATGTTTTACTACCCCTTTTATATAGTCAAACTCGGGGCGCCGCGACTAAAGTCCAACGTGCGCTTGAGCAAGTTGGGGTTTGGAACAAGCGTCGCAACTGGCCCAATCAAATGAGTGGCGGTCAACAACAAAGAGTAGCCATCGCCCGAGCCCTCGTTACAGAACCTGAAATAATTTTAGCTGACGAGCCAACCGGTAATCTGGACTCCAAAACTGGTAGCGAAATTATGGATCTTTTCAAAAAAATTCATGCCAAAGGAACAACCGTTGTAATGGTTACCCACAACCCTGATTTACTTGAGTACGCTACCAGAATAATTGAGATGCGTGATGGCAAGATAGTAAGCGATAAGAAAGTAAAAAGATAATGAGTATCTTTGAGAATTATAAAACTGCCTTAAAATCTCTCTGGAATAACCGGCTCCGTAGCTTTCTAACCTTGCTGGGAATTGTGATCGGTGTTTACGCCGTAGTTACATTGCTCGCCGCTGCTCAAGGCGTTCAAAACCAGATAGGAGGTTTCGTTGAAGATTTTGGACCGAGAACAATTCTGGTGATGCCAGGAGAGTCTGACTCTTCCGGTACACCAAACTTTGCCGCCCAGGCAGCACCTTCAACTCTCTTGGTTGACGACATCGACTACCTTAAGGCCCATACGACACTTATAGAGAGCGTAATCGACTACGCGGTTTTTATCGGCGGACTTGCAACGCATGGTGATAAGAAGCTAACTGGCATGCCAGTTGGTATTACTCCAGGCGCAGAAGAGTTATTCAGCATTAAAATCGTTACTGGACGTAACTTTGAGCAAGCAGATCTCGACAAGAAGAATCGCTTTATCGTTCTAAGTGAAGCGGCTGCTGATAAACTCGCCGTAAAGGTAGGCGAAACAATGAACATCGGAGTTGATAAGTTTGAGGTTATTGGCTTATTCAAAATTGATCAGTCGTTGAGTATCAGTTCCGCTCAGGGAGAGATGTTTCTCATTCCCGCTCCAGTTGCCAATGAAATAAATAAATCTCCTCAAGTAAATCGTATCGTCGTACATTCGAAGACGGTCGAAGATGTAGATAGGGCAATTACCGAAGTCAGAGAAGCGCTCACTACCAAGCACGGCACAACAGATTTTACGGTTATGAAACCATCTGAAATCTTAAAAACAGTCGACCAAATCATCAACGTATTGAAATATATGGTTATAGGCATCACTTCCATCTCGCTATTGGTAGGAGGTATCGGGATCATGAACATCATGCTTGTTACAGTAGCCGAACGAACTCGCGAAATCGGAATTCGCAAAGCAGTTGGTGCAACGGAAGGTGCAATTCTAACTCAGTTTCTAATAGAATCCGTTCTCTTAACTCTCATTGGGTCATTAATTGGCATAGGATTAGCTGCAATTACCTCATACTTGGCAGCTAAATTCTCACCTTTGGAACCAGCAATTACTGGCACGACCATTATGATGGCCGTTGGTATGGGTGTCGTCGCTGGAGTGATATTTGGTCTTCTACCTGCTGTCCGCGCCGCACGCAAGAACCCAGTAACTGCACTCAAGTACGAGTAAAATTACATTGACCCGTAAGCGAAAAGCCATATAATTGAACTGATGAAAAGTTTTCGTCACGAATTTACAGCGGTTTTTGAACGAGCACCGGAAGGTGGCTACGCTGTTTATATACCCTCGCTGCCTGGCTGTATCTCCGAAGGCGATACGCTCGAACAAGCTGAAGAGAATATCCGTGAAGCGGCCGAACTCTACTTAGAAGAAACTCCCCACACCGTCGTCAAAAAAACCGACGCTTTTACTCTGCCGGTCAGAATATAGCTTATGACGGACTTACCGTCGCTCAAGCCAAAGGTAGTCGCGAGAGCTCTGGAGAAGTCTGGATTCGTTTTTGTTCGTCAGAAAGGTAGTCATCGACTTTACCGCCGTGGCGATTACTCAACAACCGTGCCAATTCATAAGAAAGACTTAAAGATGCCGACACTTCGAGCAATTATCTCCCAAGCCGGTTTCACGGCTAAAGAGTTTATTGGATTGCTAAAAGACTAGCTTTTTGCACAAAAATACCTTGACCCAATGTAAAGTTTCCTTTACATTATGGGTAAATGTCAGCGGAATTACGATTACTCTTAAGGGATCTACGCCAAGCACAAGATCTAAGCCAAGACGAGCTAGCTCGTCAACTTGGTATCTCTCGCCAATCTATCATTTCCTTAGAACAAGGTGCTTACTTACCAAGCTTTCCGCTACTTATTAATATGATTCACTTCTTCAACTGCTCTTTAGAAGAGCTAGTTGAGGGAGCGCCTAAGTTAATCCAACAAGAAAATAACCAAAATATTGAGGAAGGAGGTGAGCAAGATATGCAGATAGCACGATGGGATCCTTTTCAAGCAATCGATAAAATGCACGACGAAATGGGAGATGTAGTTGAAAGAACATTTGGTCGTGTCGACTGGCCACGAGCTCTCGGTACTACTGCCGGTGCAATGAATATCCACGAAACCGACAAGGAATATGAAATTCAAGTTCAGGTTCCAGGATATAAAGAAGATGAAATTAATCTAGAATTCTCTGATGACACCCTAACTATTTCCGGAGAGAAGAAAGTTGAAGAGCAAGAAGAAAAAAAGAATACAATTCGCCGAGAGTGGACTCATGCTAGTTTCTCTCGTCAGGTGCGCTTTGCTCAACCAATAAAGGACGAGAAAGTTGAAGCCAAGCTCTCAGACGGAACACTAACAATTACCGCTCCGAAAGTGGAGCCGGTAAAACCAAAGATCAAGAAGATTGAAGTGAAGAAGTAGGACGACAGCGGATACGGAGGAAAAAAGCCGTATCGTCGTTATTCACATATGTGTAAAGTTAAGTTATGAGATTTTTTGGGCATGGCACTGAAAACAACCCCTCACCACAGGAAGCGGATGTCGTTGAGGCTCCTCCCCAAAACGGAAATGGGTATGAAAAACGTCTTCTGGATGGTGAATACCTAGGTATTCTTGAAAGCTACGCCGTGTCCTGGGACATGGAAAAAGCCGGACGGGACGTTTGGCAGAACTTCTTTGATGCTGCTGGCGGTACCGTTGACGGAGTTCGTTATCAAGTAGCCGAGGAAGGTGAAGATGAGAATAAACAGTACATAATCACTGTCGAAGGCGATGCCGAGTATGACTACCGAAAACTTCTTCATATCGGCGGCACAAGCAAAGAAGACAACTCAACGGCCGGGGGTTTCGGTGAAGGCTCGAAAATTCTTTCTCTCGTGCTTTTGCGCGACCAGGGCTTTACAGATGTGAAGTTTGGATCGAGTGACTGGCAGGTTGACTTCTCTCTTCGGGAAGTACCAGAAGGTGTTTATGATAAACCAATTCGGGGTCTTACCGCCCAACTTGCAAAAGGCGAGAAGAGGCCCGGTAACTTCGTACAGCTAACAACAAATGACCCAGAGAAAGCCCAAGCAATAATAGCCGCACGAGAGCTGTTCTATTCATCTGAAAATCCTGATTTTCAAGATTCAACCATCGATTTTCGCTCTGAGGAAGGTGGCGGAGGATTTAAATTTCTCGGTTTGAATGACTATGGCCAGTTAAACAAAGGTCATCTGTATGATGCTGGGCAGAGGCGTCACTACGTCGAAGATGGTAAATGGGAAACTGTTGAAGGTGTCAATATTTGGGGCTGGAGTAAGGTCTTTGGCAAGGACAGAGATCGAGGTTCTATTTCCCGCCAAGCTCTCGATAGCAATCTGATTGAGCCTCTAATCGCTAGCTTACCTCAAGAGCAAATCATCCATGCCCTGGAAGAGATGGGGCCAGTCTGGGATAGCGGAAAGTCTTGGAGTCATGAAGTGACTTATAAAATAATGGAGAAAGCGGTGGGGAAGCTGGCAACAGAAGGCGTCCAACTCGATTTCCCAGATACTCATCTGGCGAGTAGCGCATTCTTGCCAATGTACATTAAGGATGCTTTGAAAGCCCAGGGATATACGATTTGTCACCACTTTTTTGAGAAAATAGGCATGAAGGAAGCGGCAGAAAAATTCCGCGAGATGCAAGAGCACCTTAAGACCGAGCCCACACCTGAGCAACAACAGAGAATAGATACCCTAAAACAAGCCATCGAGCTTTTACAGCAAGCCTTCGAAAGTGGAAAATGGGAGAAAGAAATAACCAGCAAAGAAATCTGGCTTTTCAACAAGAGTAAAGAAAATAGTATCGTGCACGGACAATACAACGAAGCTTTTGTTTGGCTTTCTGAGGAACGGTTAACAGGCTCATTCCCCGAGGCATTAGCGACCTACCTTCATGAGATAGATCACAAACACGGTAGCGACCAGTCAGCGGAGTTTAGCTATGCTTTGACCGATACACTGAGGGATGTGATTACGGCTCTTCTTAGCGAACAGGAGATGTATGTTCAATTCTCTGCGCTACAAAAACGCTGGGAGTCAATACAAATTCCCAAGAGGCCCGACACTACGCCTGACGAAGAAAACGGCAGTAGCCCTGCGGGCTAGGTACTTACTGAACCGTTATTCCTGAGATCTTATCCCCAACGGCTATTTTATGAACGACATCCAAACCAGAAGTAACTTTTCCAAAGATTGTATAGTTTTTTGGTAGAGAAGTGTTGTCGGCCAACATTATAAAAAACTGGCTACCGTTAGTGTTTGGACCCGCATTAGCCATCGCTAGGACACCTTCTAAGTATCCTGTCTTATAGCTTGTGGTATTGGGGTTGAGCTCGTCTTCAAACTTAGCACCATATATTGAGACACCACCAGTACCGTTACCGTTCGGATCTCCACCCTGTATTACAAAGCCTGGCTCAACTCGGTGGAAGGTAAGGCTATCGTAATAACCGTTCTTAGCAAGGGTTGCAAAATTCATAACTGTTTTTGGCGCATCGTTAGGATATAACTCAAGAGAGATATCTCCTTTATCTGTTTTTATTACAGCTGAAGTGGCACTAACTTTTTCAAATGTCGTTGGATCTGTACTCATGGTTTTTGTCTCCTTTGTAGGGCTAGTTGTATTAGTAACTTTGTCTATAGTTTTACTTTGAGGAACGAAATAGAAAATCCCAATAATAATCGCTGCGAAAACTGCTAAATATCTAATATTTTTCATTTTGTGCGCCCACTCCGGATCGAACGGAGGACCCCGCCCACGTCAAGGGCGTGCTCGTACCACTGAGCTATGGGCGCGTAACAGAGCAATTTTACCTAATCTTTGCTTCGTTGGGAAGGTGAGAGCTGTTTCTTAGCAATAGCAACTTCTTCATTAATTCGTGTCAAGAGATCAGTATGCTCTTTAACTCGGATCCTTGGTAACTCAAACATGCTACTCGTTTCGGTAGCAACTCCTAAATTTGTGGTTACGGCGGCTTTTATTCCAAGACCAGAAACAATATCCAATGTTACCGGGTTGTACTTACCAGATGGATAAGCAAAAACCGAATCACGCGACCTTATGCTAGACGAGATTTCATTTATCGCTTTTTCGTACGAAGCGTTGGCTAAATTTAGATGAGTCACTGTATGGCCACCAATTTCCATACCCGCTAACTTTAGTTGTTGAACTTGGGGAGTTGTCATATACCCAGTTCGTCCCAAGAATCCCGATACAATAAAAAATGTTGCCGTATTATGGTATTTTTCCAAGACTGGTAAGGCAGAGGTGTAATGATCATCGTAGCCGTCATCGAAAGTTATAATAAGCGACTTAGGTTTGTATTTACCGTTAGCAAAATCTTCGAGTGATATAGTTTCGTACCCAGCATCCTTCAGGGTAGACAATTGTTTATCGAAAGTTTTTGGCGAGACTGACAGCTGAATCCCAAGCGGATCATCTATCCGATCCTGATAGTCGCGTATGTAGTGGTACATCAAAATTGGCACATAAACCGATGACGAAACCGAGGGAACGGTTGAGTCATTCTGTACGAAAGGCTCTGAAACTGCCTCGTTCTTCTTCTGTTCAAACAACGGTTTAGCAGAAGAGGCTTGGATTCCATGAAAGAGTGCCACCCAAACTAAACCGCCACCAATTAGCATTAGACCAGCCACCAGATATAGAAACGCGCCCTTCATCTCCCTATCATACCCCGAATCGTTGTTTCTCGGCATTTTTAAAGGTAAAATAGGCGTATTGGTCCCATCGTCTAGTGGCCTAGGACGTCGCCTTTTCATGGCGAAGATCGCGGGTTCGACTCCCGCTGGGACCGCTGAATGTGAATTCTCGCCAAACCTGTTGTTAGAACCTTCTACAGGAGAAGCGTTCTCATTAGGTGTAGCAGTCTATTGACAGCACGAAACCCGTTCTCTACCATGCGGCTCATGGCCAAGAACGATGTCGAAATCTACAAGGCGCAAACACTGGCGGTGGAGAGCTTGCTCGACCATCACCCGGAATTCGATCCGGCGGCGGATGCTGAATTCTCCGAGCACGAGCGTAAGGTGTTCGCGTATGTGTTTCAGCCGGATTGGGACAAGTATGGCGACGACTACCACCAGGTCTTCGAACACCTACTGACCAAAGAGCCTCGCCAGCTGAAAGAAGCTCAGCTGGTTCTTCAAAAGTTCTTCCGAGCCCATGGGGTCGATCCAACGGGCTTGGAGTTAGTGCTCTGACCTTCAACCAGAGGCTCGGTAGAAACCGAGCCTCTCAACTTACTTATCGTCAGAATGGATCTTCTCGTAGCTGATCGATCCGTCTGACTGCTTTGTTCCAGCCGTTGCATCGTTGTGGGTCGGCCCGCTGGTCTGACCCGCGTGATGATGGCTCGGCTGACCGATCGTTTCGCCCTGGGCTCGCCTCTTGGCAATCGCTAATCTGCCCATCTCGGAGATGGCTTGGTAGAAGACGGTGAGATCGCTTTGCTTGCTCATGCTGCCCTTCCAACTTCCGCCGTATTTCCATTGTTTGTCAAAAAAGTTGCATCCGCGAAACACAGTTCTTCATCATCTAAACCTGCTAACAGAGTGCGAATGCGTTCTCGCCAAGCCCGCAAAGGCAGAGCGGCTAGGATGCACCTAGCCGCTTTCGTGTTGGGTTATGGCTTCTTCCATCTCGGCTTCTGCTTCGTGGATTTTTTCTAGAGTCAGGCGCAGAGGCAGAGGAAGCTGTCGCTCGTATTCAAGCTGCGCCAACTTAGAACGGGCTTGTTTGATCAGCTCAGTAAGAGCCTCTCTTTCGCCGACTACCTCCGCTCGAAGAAGCTGGGCTTCCAAGCTAGCGATGCGTTCCCCAAGAATTTTGGTCCTTAGGTCACTGCGAACATCAAGCTCGGTTGCACGCTCTTGCTCTTTCTGTTTGCCTTTGTGGCGGACTAGAAGCCAGGAAACCGCCCCTAGGGCAGCTAAGCCAGCCCCAATACCCCACAATGCTTTTGTATTGAGCAACTTGGTTTCCATCTCTTTCTTACTCAATGTTCACCTCCTCAAGGCAGGTTGATATTACCATAGAATTAGGCGACTCTTATTATATGCGTAGGGGGTTCACGTTAATTGAGGTTTTAACAGTTATAGCAATTATTGGTATTCTAGCGTCGCTAGGAGCCTACACCTACGCCACATCCCTGACTCGATCCCGAGACAGTCAAAGAGTTGCTGATTTGCAATTTATACGTAATGGCTTAGAGCAGTTCTATGTTGATAATCGGAGCTATCCAATGTATCAAGAAACCCCCGACCTACCCCAGGCCACGTGGCAACTTGAAAAAGGCTATAGCTGTCAAAGCAAGCCATCAAATCAGTACCTAGCTCCAAAGTATATGTCTAAGCTACCCAATGATCCGTCAAACAAATTCAGTCTGGTCGAAGGCAACGGTTCCTGTACCGCTGATTCTCTTGGTCAGTATCTTTACTTTGGATTACCAAAGAGCTCGAGTAAGCAGGGGTTCTATCTAATGGCGCTCATGGAACGAACACAAAACATTAATTACTCCAGCGGGGTCTCAACGACTCTAGTCGATAACGGCTATAGCTTAAGCTCGCTTTCTTTCTGCACAACCATTGAACCCAACTGTTCTCAAAACTACTTCGTCACTAACTCCAGGAACAACTAGTCTCCGACCCGAACGATACCGGATTTAACGGCAAACTTTTTCGTTACGTTGAAAACGGTAAAGGGTTTATTAAACATCATTCGCGTCTGAGAGTCGATAGCTGGTATGGCAGAGAATAGTATTCCGGAGATCGGTAACATTAGTGGTGCAAAGATCCACTCCTTCACTAAGGTTAGGATATAGAGTGCTTTGCTTCCAGGTCGCGGTGGGACAATCATCGACGCAATTGCCATGGTTGAAATCATACCGATCCAAGCGGCCAGTAAGAATGCCCGGTAAACAATTGGGAAATTATATCCTAGGACTGAATTCTGAAATTCAACATCAAGCACTCCTGGTAACCAACCTATTAGTAAGATGAACGACTGGGTTGCTAGGCTCCAGTGAGACTCAAATAATCTACCGAACTGAAGCCATTTATAGAAAAACGGGATCGAGCCGTTTCTGAATGAATGGGTAAAAACGTATGGAACGTCAGATACTCCCCAGAACCAGCGACGGCGCTGAAGATATTGCTCGCGAAAGGTATTGTAAAGATTTTCTCCTTGGACAGCATCCATGTATACCGGCACAAAGATCGGAACAATATGATGGTTACCGTTAAACTTAAAATATGACCTCCAGTACTGATGACCATCCTCAACAATTGTTTCAACAGACCAAAAATCTGTTTCGATCAGGGCCTTCAAACTCTGAGAGTGAGCGGAAAAGTTTCGGGCATGGTGCGGTCTCATCGCCTGGATCATCTGCCAGAAGCTAGATCCCATTGCCGTCATTTTTACAGCCAAAGGAACCTGCCAGACATTATTAAAGAACATCGGAATGGGCTGGAAGCTCTTATGATGTGGGTCAGGATCATTCAAGAACGCCCAAGAGACATTACCAAAATAGTTTTCATCAACCCTATTGTCAGCGTCTAAGGTAGTTACTATTACGCTATCACGATCAATCTTCTTACTGTCTATGTACTCCAAAGCTCTTCTAGCCGCCCATGTGATATTTGGCCCCTTTCCTCGAACTTCACCTGGGATGTCGCTGGGATGGAATGTTGTTAGTACCCCTCCAAATGAGTGTTCGAACTCGTGCATTATTGTTTTGGCGTAACCAGGGGCTAAGTCTTTTTCTCTCTCCTCAAAAGCCACGACAACAATCAACTTCTCGCAGGGATAGTTGCTATTTTTTATCGCTCCAAGAGTATGTCGCAAAATAGAGATATCTTCTTTGTAGGTAGGAACAAAGGCTAAGTGGTAGGGATTCTCCCATCGATCAGGAAATTCTAACTTCAGACGTGCCTGCCAATCCATTTTCTGTTCACGACGGTAACGTAAGAAACCCGCAATCAGATAGCTGGTCATGATAATAATCCGGACCACCCAGTAAATGGCGTAGAGCAAAACGAATGTGGCAACAAAATGCGGAGAAATCCGCACCAATAATAGCAAGCCAAGTATCGTTACCCAGGTTGTTAGGCCGGGGATAATCTCCCAGGCCCTCTTGCCCAAACCCATGTTAAGGCTGAGGCCCGGCAGTTAAGCTAATAAGGTAGAATATGGTCACAATCACCTCCATAGTGACTAGAAAGATTAAAGACAACACTCCCATCTTAGCGTTAACGCGATCAGTAAAAAAGAAAAGTAAGCTATCTACAGCGTAAAGAATGGTTAGCTGTTTAAAAACAGTCCAGTTATTCGGTTCCACTAGTCTAGCCAGTAAAAAAACTCCTACTAAGCCAACTGTAATAATCAACCACAAAAACCGTAGTTTGTTAGTCGAGCCGTCTCTGGTGTTAGAAAAGTATTCAGAGAGTCTTTTCATCAAGTGAAGACATAATACTCTCTAAAGGAATTTTCGCTAGGCCGATAACTTTGTCTGCCCCTCCGTAGTAAAGTCGAATTTTGCCATGGGCTACTACTGCACCGGTCGGAAAAACAACGTTACTTACTACGCCCCGTCTTTCCCAGTCAAAATGCGGTGACATAATAGGATATTTAGTTCTTTTTAAAACTACTGCCGGATTTTCTTTTGCTAGTAGTACCGCTCCTAGTGAGTAAGTGTGGTTAGTGGAGACACCGTGATAGAGCAGCAGATAGCCTTCATCGATTTCGATCGGTGGACAAGCGGCGCCAATCTTCAGCTCCTCCCAAGGTTCCTTTGACGTCATCATCTCAATATTGCCTTCCCACTTTTTCAAATCCCGCGATCGAGCTATGAAAATACTTGGATCTACCCGATGGATTAGCCAATAAAAACCAAGGTGCTTTTGAGGCACTATTACGGCATCCTTACTATCTATGTCCGGTAGTATTACACCCAATCTTTGGAAGGATCGCATGTCTCTGGTTTTGAGAGCGCCAATTCTTACTCGCCAAGGAGTATGGCTCGGATCGAGTGGTTGGTTGATTGGTTTAGTACCGGCCGGATAAACCGAAGCAGCAGTATAAGTAACAAAAATATCTCGACCAATAACTGTAGCGCGCGGATCTTCAACTCCTAACCGTTCGTAAGGGTTGTTAGGGTCGCCTTCGAAAATAGGTTCGTCAAAACGAGTGAAAGTTTCGCCATCTTCTGAAATAGCTAGACCAAACCGTGAGATATGATCGGCACCAACGGCCCGGTAGAGTAAATGAACCTTTCCGCCGATCTCAGCTACTGCCGGATTTAAAACACCGCCTCTTTCCCACCATATGTCTCTAGGTTCAAGGACAACTTGTCGTGGGAATTCCATGAACTAAATATACGTTGGAAAACACCTTAAACCAATAGGGTTGTCAGCTTTAAGCTATAGCTCGTACTTGCTACGGGCTCTACGTAGCCACATTACGACTCTTTTTAGCTTCTTCTCTTATCTCCTTGAAGATACGGCAAGGTTCAACAATTCTCGGGTTTGCAATTTTGTAGTAGATGTTTCGACCGTTACGGCGGAAGGTGACTACTTTAAGACGCCTTAAAACCGTCAAGTGCTGAGAGGTGTTGGCTGGTCTAATACCAAGAAGATTGCTCATTTCCTCTACTGTGGCTTCGCGATCTTTAATAAAGTTGAGAATCTCCAGGCGCTTAGGGTTGGCTAGTAAACGATAAATTTTGGCGTTTTGAATATATACCGCCTTAGGGAAAGGAGACTTTAGAGGCAACCTTCTGTGCATTTGCGTTAATACTAGAAATTTTACTCTAGCCAGTCAAGCTAACTTCCAGGAAAACATCTCTAGCCTAGATTAAAAAGAGAAATTCTCTTGCTACTCGGCTTAAAAGTAATACCATGAATTCATGAAGGTGGTATTACGAGTGCTTGCGATAGGATTACTGATCGGGGCTTTTATTTTGCCTGCTCAAGCAGCAGAATTTCGCTCTAGTGAGCAACCAATATCCGTCAGCCAAAAAGAAAAGCCTCGAGATCTTCACTTAGCTGGAAAAAATATCATTGTTGACGCTAACACTACTGGAGACTTAGTCCTTGTTGGCGAAACCATTCTTTCAAACGGTGAAATTGAAAACAGCTTATTCATCGCAGGTGGCACCGTAACCGTCCGTAGTCATGTCCTGCGTCATGTTCGGATCGCTGGTGGGACCGTAACCTTATCCGGCAAAATTGATGGCGATGTTTATGTCGCTGGTGGGGACGTTACTCTAGCCGACACTTCCGAGATAGGCGGTGGACTCTATGTTGCCAGCGGAACTCTCACCCTTAACGGAAAAATAAACGGTGAATTGCGGATTGGTAGCGGAACCGTTGTTGTAAACGGAACTATTGGTCCATCCAATATTTATGCCGAAGAAATTAGCCTGACAAGCAAGGCTAGGGTGAACGGTAACTTTAATTACCACTCTTCAAAAACAGCGACCATCGATCCCGCTACCGTTATAACCGGTCAAACAAATTACACAAAATATGTTGGATCACAATTTGATAAATACGGCTTCTTCTTCGGTAGCTTCCTGACTCTCGGGTATCTGTTGCGACTTCTTGGCGCCATTTTGTTGGGATGGCTTCTGCTTCGTTTCTGGCCACGTACTTCACGTAAAGTTGCTGATTTTGCCTTTGGCTCCCCGTTACAGGCGATTGGCTACGGCCTGTTAACCCTGATAGGAGTAATACTAGCGGTAATGGTTCTGTTCTTTACTATTGTCGGCACAGGTATAGCTAGTATGGTATTTGCCTTGTGGCTGATAACCTTAATGATCGGTTCAATATTCGGTAAGATTCTTCTTGGAAGTTGGTTGTACCGTATGCTCAAAAAGGATGCGGGATACCAATTAACTACCGGCACCGTAGCGCTAGGGGTGATCGTCAGCTCATTACTCATCTTCCTACCTGTTGTCGGACCGTTTATTACCTTTATCTTCTTCCTGCTTGGGGTTGGCTCTGTATTCAACCTGGTTGTTCACTCTAAAGAAACTACGACTACCGACCCAACGGTTTAGTCAGGTAGCCAGCGGCGAAATCTCCGGCCGCGGAAAGATACTAGACCAGCAATCAAACTAACTAAACTCATTGAGATTGTTTGGTTGTCTGTATTGTTGTTGTTGCTCTCGGCACCAGCTACGATCACCGGGGTCTCGGAAGGTTTGGAGGTTCCTGCAACAGTTGGAACCGGCTTTGAGCTAGCAATCGGAGTTGATAAGGTCGACTTTTTAGCTACGGTAGCTTTCTTCGGTGCAACAGTTTCAGACACGCCAGAGCTCACGGTTATAGCCGTAGAAGTGGCTGGCTGATTACGGAATATTAGTTGATAGTCTGTTGATAGCGCCCAAGCTTCGTTATGGCCAGAAGCACTATTCCAGTCAACTACGGCCGGAATAATTAGCTGGTCATCTTTCTGAAAAATTGTTTTAGCACCAACGAAATGTAGTTTTAAGTTCCCTAGCGTCAAATAGTCTGTATCTGTATCCGAAACTGCGCCCTTAACCTGGACAGATCGCCCTAGATAGCTCGTAACCTGATCGGGATTTATAATCGGCCCGTTCCATGTTGAAGCACTACCTAGCTCCAAGTCTGTTAACGAATTAAGTAGTACTCGCTTAGTTTGGCTGGTACTAATTTCGCCAGTAGCTACGGCCTTAATCTTTGTTTGGGTCGGTAAGAGACCGCTGGTTTGGCTAAGAAAAATTTGAACTCCTCCAGTTTCGTCTTCTAGGTATAGGACTTCACTATCGACTACCTTTGGCCCTACTGTGATAACACCGGAAATCTCAACCAGACTACCGGCAGTAAGTGTACGGACCTGGCTAATTGCAGGCGACAAAGTAGGCTTGGTTGGTAGGGTAATACGACTCCAATGAGTGAAATCTGTAGTTTTATACAGATTAACGTTACCGTTTCCTGATTGGGTGATAACTGAGACGAAACTAGTAGCCTGACCGATTTCAACAGCTTGTATTGGTGAAGTTGTTGATGACCAGGGATTAACTTTGGTGAAAACTGTTGAACCTGTCGGTGCAAATTGAGTTAGCGAGCCAGTGTTCCAAATCAATAATCCGAGCGGTGTCTGGCGTGCAACACTAAAGGTTCCTACGGATGTAACTAATTGCCACTGGCCTGGCGATGTCGAGACCTGAGGCACTGAACCGCTGATCATCAAATTATTAGAACCGGCCACGGGTATTACCGTCCCGGAACTGGTGTCTGTCAACTCGACTAACTGCGGCGTGTCCGACTGCCAAATAAGCTCTCTCCAGTTATCTTCTATCTTATGAAACAGGATGCGACGACCGCTTACTTTTATCTGGTCAACTTCGGTAGCAACAAGCGTTGGAAGCCCAATGTCTGTTTGTGTGCCAGAGTGCCAGATGCGGAATAGATGATCGTCAATTTTGTCCCATCCAGCCAAGATCTCTTCTGAGGAATAGATATCTCGGACTGGGTTCAAGTTCAGTTCAGTCCAGCGATCTACTGCTTCCATTCGGATGACCGTGCCATTCTGGCAGTAAAGCCCGATGAGAGGTTCTTCGATCACGCGGGACTGAGCACAACCAAGCTGGGTTATTGGCTGCCATCCGTGGCTTTGACGGAAAACTGTAACATTTATACCGACCTGCTGGAGATATACTAGCTCTCCATCAGATTCGATAATTCTTCCTAAGTCAGATTTTGAACTTAGTAGCGGTGGCGCAACCTGCTCAGGCTGACCCCCGGGCGTAAAAATTGTTAAGCCAATCTCCGTGCCACTTTTCCGAAAGACAATGAGGTTACTAGCAGTTTTCTTGAGAACTATATCCTGTGCTGGGGCTACACTGGTAACCTCAGTGAAATTAAGTAAATTGGCCTGCTGATATAAGTGTTGCTCTGCTCCGACCTCAACTATTAACCAAATTTTGTCATCAAAGCTTATAGACTGTTTGATCTTAGACCCATCGGGCAGAGAAACTAATTGCCACGGTCGTTGGGAAGTTTTCTGTCTATAAACTCCGGTATTAGCACTGAAAAATAAACCGTTGTTTTGATTGAAATCGTGAGCTAGTGCAACTTGAGGTAATAACAACAACGCGATTAGCGCTAAGAGTAGTCTAGGAGTTTTCCTCATTGACAATCTTGCGGTGCAATTCCAAGATTACCCGGGCGATCCGGTTGGGGTCGGGAATGTCGCTAACACTAAAATAGCCCTGTAAACCATGTCTAGCCTTATCGTCAGAGGTTCCCTCACCGGCCGTTTCAACCGTAAGTGTACCGAAGTTAAAGTAAGACCGAAGAACTCCGTCCATATTAGCTGAGACATCCTGCACTTGATGCAAATTTAATTCGGATACTTCCCGTGCCAACAGCCCTTTTTGGTTAACATTTAGAATTCTTTCTCCCGTAATAAAAATAACGTCGTAGTAAAAATCTAACCAGCTACCGAAGAGAAACGTTAAGAGAAATAAGTAGTAGCCGGACAGACCCATAACTAGGAAGCTGTGGTACTGCGAGAATTGATTGGCTACTAAAAGCTTACCGACAAAGATTAGCAATGCCGGAAAAATAAACATTGCTAGAAACAAGCCTATCGTAGCTAGAAATCCGGCCCAATGATGCCTAACTACAAAAAGAATTTGTTCGTCTGCATGTAGGTTCAGATACAGAAACGCTTGGTCGTTGGCGTCAACTTCTTCTTCTATTAAGTGACTCATAGTAATGAACTAATTCCTAAATAAAGGGAGCTAACAACTAGGATGGTTAGAATAAGTGCTAAGTGGATTATTAAGATGGGTATCGAAGCATCTCCTGGTAGACGATACTTAAAGACCTGGAAGAAATAGAGAAGGTTAATGATAAGGATCATAAGCAGGAACCCAGCGTAAACCCCTAGAACTATTATATTAGACAGCGACATGCCTTAACAGTATCGCAAGCAAGTCGCTACGGGAAGATGTAGGTGACGTTACCGTAGAGTGCTGGGTTCACTCGTAAGCGCTCACTGTAGCTTCGGCTAACCGACCAGTTGTACTCTTCGATATCAATCGTGCCGTCACTGTTTACTCTGTTTACCCAAGCCGCATGTCCGTACGGTCGGTTAGGACCTGTAGGGATCGAGATAACTGAGTTGGCCTGCGGGGTGGAGCTTGTTTGGTAGCCTTGGTCACGAGCTAATGCCGGCCAGTTCCAGGCCGAACCTTGTCCGGGACGAGTATTATAAAATACTAATCCAAATTCCGCCTGAAACTTCCAAGCAGCAAACGAGGTGCACTGACGCTTATAGTAAAGCCACGGATCAACGGCATAGGCATCAGGTTCATTCGCCCATGGGTATCCACCAGTTCCACCGATTAAGAGCTGACCGTTACCAGAAGTTCGACGGGCATCGTAAATGGCTTGACTGATAGATTCTTGTTCGTTCTGGAGTTTCTTAAGTAACGCTTCGTACTGCGCTTGCTCTCCCTGTGTTTGAAGCAAAAGATAGTTTTTTTGTGTTCGGCGACTATTAAGAGAGTTTTTAGATTTTGTTAGGTCTTGTTTTAAACTAACTAATCCAGTCTTCTGAGCAACGCTCTCATTTTGCTTGCTTTCAAGTTCGGTTTTTGCAGCGTTGGTTTTATCTATATTACCCTGAAGCTCGGTTTGTAGGGACTGGATATATTGGGTTTGTGAGACCATCTCGTTCAAAGAAGAAGAGGCTAAGATCGTATCTAGCGGACTAGCCTGAGAAAGCTCGTAAAGAGAGATATAGGCGTTACGTAGCTTTAACTGTAAAGCATCAAGTTCAGTTTGGGTTTGGTCGATATCTACTGCTAATTCGCTTATGACTTCCTCTGTTACGGCAATCTGGGCTTCGGTATTAGTAATGTTAGTTTGTGTCTCTGTGATGTCTTCGTCGAGCCCACCAACAATTCCCGTGAGATCATTAACTACGCCTTTTGTTTTCTCGAGTTTCTTTTTACTTTCATCTGCTTGACGACGTAGGTCAGCTTGACGTTGGAGTAACTGGCTTAAACTTTCGGCATTGGCCTGGGGAGGGTACAGCAAACCTATCAGCCCAATCACGGCGACAAAGATAATTACTAATCTCGTGAAGCGACCTCCAATCATCATGACCTACTTAGTGTAACAGAGAAGTCAATGCAATTAATGTTGAATTTATAATAATTTGACGAGTTTGTCAGGCCTTAAGGAATCTTCTAACAGATATGGAGCTGACGATAACCCCAAGCAGAACACCGATGGCAAGTTGGATACCGATCAACGTCCAGAGATTAACAATGATTAATTGAAAGAAATCGACTCCAAAACTAACAAAAACTGTATTTATAGACGAGGAGACAAGATAGGCAATAAGAAGAAGAAAGATTGTTGTAAAGATCGTTCCCAAAACACCATATAAAATACCTTCAACAATAAACGGTCCGCGTACAAAGGCGTTAGAAGCACCGACGTAGCGCATAATCTCAATTTCGTCTGCACGAGCGTTAATAGTAATACGAATAATATTCATGACGTTAAAGACTGCGATAATACCGAAGAAGAGACTTAGGAAAAGTCCGGCTTTTTGAACGAATCTCGTAATAGAAAGTAAACGATCAACCGTTTCTTTGTTCTTTGAATACGACACACACTCATTACATATAATCTTTTGGCTATCTTGAGTGGCGATAGTACTTACAAGCCCTTGGATATTATCAGGGTTTTCCGAGCGTATCTGTAAACTTCGAGGAAGAGGATTGTACGATTCTCCAACGGGACGTTTGATGTTCTCGTTTATCGGAAGTCTGTTCCAGATCGTTAAAGCTGCTCGCTTATCTGTAAAAGTAACCTCGGCTACGCCGTTCTGAAGTTTGATCCTGTCTCCTAAGGCTGTGATGTCGCTGTCTAGTACCGCATCATCACGGAAATATATCGTTAGATCAATTTTGGAGCGGATGGTGGTAGCTAGGTCTTGTACGATCAAACTTAGAACCAACGAAACCGAGATCATTATCAGTGTCAGTGTCATTAAAAGTGTTGCCCCTAGAGTTAACCAGCGATTTCGCCAGAAGTTGGTATATCCTAACTTTACGATTCTTTGGAAAGTCTCCATTAGATCACGTACTTTCCAGTTTTTTGGTCACTAACTAACTTCCCTGACTTCATTAGCAAAACTCTTTTTTGAATTCTATCTACGGCTTGACGGTTATGGGTAGCTAAAATTACGGTCGTCCCTTTTTGGTTGATGCGGTACAGCAAATCTATAATTTCAAAGGTATTAACTGGGTCCAGATTACCCGTTGGCTCGTCAGCAATTAGAAGCTTAGGACCATGAACCAATGCTCGGGCAATAGCGGCCCTCTGACGCTCGCCGCCAGAAAGCTCACTCGGGTAGTTATTTTTGCGTCGCCCTAAGTTAACTAAATCCAAAACTTTTTCTACTCTTCTTAAGATATCTGCACGAGCGACTCCACAAACTTCTAACGCGAAAGCAACATTTTCAAAAACCGTTTTTTGAGGAAGTAGCTTAAAGTCTTGAAAAACTACACCAATTTTTCGGCGATAGTACGGTAGCTCACTACCCCTAAGGTCGGCTAAGTTACGTCCGGCAACAAAGACAGATCCAGAGCTAGGGGATTCCTGTTTCGTTAAAAATTTAATTAATGTGGTTTTACCAACTCCAGATTGCCCAACCAGACAAACAAACTCCCCTTCATAGATTACTAGCGTCACATCACTCACAGCAGCCCGAGAGCCGTACTTTTTGGTAGCTGCTTTCATCTCGATTAGCGGCACCTTAACTTTAGAGTCGGTGACTGGTCTATTAAGTCTTGGTGAACCAACTGTCAGAATTTCCTGCATTAGCTTGAGAATACCAGGGCTGGACCTACAAGGGTAGTGTTAAAGCACAAATGCCCCAATAACGGCAGCGGCCATCAGAAACATCACCAAGTAACCCAAGAAGTTGCTGATCGGTGAGTTGGTATGAGATCCCATCAGCTTCTTGTTGTTAACAATCTGGAGAATGGCAAAAATTAGCAGTGGGGCGGTAATGCCGTAAAAGACACCGGTATAAAACAGGGCTTTAATCGGATCTATCCCAAAGAGTGGGATGAGGAGGCCGACCAATGTTGAGACAATAATCACCCCGTAGAACTGCTTGGCTTGATGAAACTTCTTGTTTAACCCCTCCTGCCAGCCCATGACTTCGGCCAGAGCGTACGAGCTACTGCCAGCTAAGACCGGGATAGCCAAGATTCCCATACTGACAATGCCTAAGGAAAAGACGATATAAGCGTACGACCCAACAAATGGTTTGAGAGCTTCGGCCGCTTCTTTAGCGGTGTTGATTTGAGTGATGCCGTTGGCGTTGAGGGTCACAGCCGCCGCCACAATAATAAACCACATCACCGCATTGGAGACGAACATGCCAATCGTCACATCCTCCTTCATATCTCGCAATTCGTGCTTGGTCACAATCCACCGCGCCATAAAGCGCTTCAGCTTGGTCTGCTTGTCTTCAACCTCCATCGAAGTTTGCCAGAAGAATAGATACGGCGAGATGGTTGTACCGAGTATAGCGACAATGAGCAAAACCGTTTCCCGATTTAAGCTCATTGATGGTACGACAGTGTGAAAGATCGCTTCCCGCCAATTAGTTTGGGTGAAGTACGGCACGAACATATACGCCAGCACCGTTAGGGCGATCCATTTGAGGAAGCTGGCCAGCGTCCGATAGGAAGTAAAAATTAGTAAAAGAACTATTAATATAGCGTAAAGGATGGCTAGGATTGGTTCGGGAATTGGCACGAATAAATGAGTTACATCAGCCATTGCCGCTAAGTCTGATCCGATGTTGAGTGTAATACCGGCAACAGCCAAACTAACTAAAGAAACCAGTATCCATCGAGGATAATAACGGCGAAGATTACCAGCCAAACCGTGACCGGTGACTAAACCGATACGGGCGCACATCTCCTGGACAACGGCCATTAGCGGAAAAGTAAATAAAGCGCTCCACAACAAACCAAATCCAGACTGTGCTCCAGTCTGAGAGTAAATTACGATTCCTGCTGGGTCGTCGTCACTTGCACCAGTTACTAAACCGGGACCGATCTTACGCCAAAAGCTCCCTAACCGACTCATAAACTAACTGTATCGATTCCCGTCTTAGCTAGCTAGCTCACGAAGATCTTTCTCTATTACTTTTGCCGCAAGTGGATCAAAAGTTTTAAGTAACTTTTGGTAGCTCATATAGGACTCGTCAGCTTTTTTCTTATCCCCCAACTCCTCGTATATCGCAGAGAGTAATCCGTGGAGTTGAGCGAGACGACGACCGTAGTCACTGTCGGGATGATCTGCCACGTACCATCCCAGAGATTCTTCGGCCCAATCCCTGGCCTTCTCGAAATCCCCTAGCTTAAATTGAATTCGAGCACCATCTAGTAATGTAGTTGAACGAAAGAATCCTGCTGTTGGATCTTGTTTAAAAAGATTTAAAGCTTTCTCGACAAATGGTACTGCTTGTTCGGGTAGATTCTGTTTATAGAAATGGAGTCCGAGTTTGTTATAAGTCACGGCTAACTCTCCAAAAAATTCTGTTGACTCTAACGTCTCAATGGCCTTTTGAAAATAATTGACAGCTGTTTGGGAGTCCTGAGCATAATCTGCACAGCTAGCAATGTCCCGATAAAGCGCACCGAGCATTTTTCGATCTCCTAAAGTTCGGTATATCTCCTCAGCTGAAGCGAACAAATTTAAAGCGTCTCGGTAATACGAGCTATCTATACTAAGAACCGCCTCTTTTGCTGAGACCCCAGCCAAATGAAATGCTCTAGCCCGAAAAAAGTTTTCGTGGTTATCTGATGCAAGAGAAACTATCTCTTTATATGCCTTAATCGCTTCGTCAACCTGAGCGTTGTTTCGTAATCTATCGGCCTGAGAGAGTAAATCTTCAAAATCTATGCTTGGCATTTAGCCCAGATGGTGCGGGGAATTTATTAATCCGCACTGCTTGTACTTGTAGGGTTTCTTAGTAGCCGGATTTATGGCACCGCAAGGGCACGGATCGTTCCGTCCAACTTTTTTGCTATGTCCAAGTGCACTTGCCGACGGCTCAGAAGGATCGTTTGTCATTAATTGTTGTGGTGTTTTTTCCACTTTCACGGGTTCGTTACTCTCAATTTGGGCGCGGAGCAATAGATCGACAATTTGGGCATCGATAGCCCCTTGAAGCTGGATGAAAATATCGTAGGCCTCACGTTTATATTCAACTATCGGCTCTCTTTGGCCGTAACCACGCAGACCGATACTTTCACGAAGTGCCTCCATTGTTTTCAGATGCTCGATCCACATCGTGTCTATAATTCGCAAGCTGATTGCTCGCTCAACATCGAGCTGAAGTTCATGCGGCCAAGAAGCGTATTTTTGTTCGTATGTCGCTAACTGCTCCGGGTTCATAAGGGAAGTCAGCTCTTCGTGTAACGCTACTGCTTGAGCAGGCTCTGTCTTCACAATGCGCTCTCGACGACGATAAATTGCCTCACGATGTTTGTTCATAACATCGTCGTATTCGACTAATTGTTTACGGATATCAAAATTATGGGTTTCTACCTTGGTTTGTGACTGTTCGATCGCTTTAGAAAGCAGGGTGTTGTTGATACTAACATCATCTGGAATCTTCAAGCGTTCCATCAGACCCTTCATCTTCTCGCCGCCAAATATGCGCATTAGATCATCGTCCATCGAGACAAAAAATTGACTTACGCCAGGGTCGCCCTGGCGTCCGGCTCGGCCACGAAGCTGGTTGTCTATACGACGAGATTCGTGTCGCTCTGTTCCAATAACAAATAGTCCACCTAGCTCAACGATCTGTTCGTGATCGGCTTCCCATTTTTTGAATTCAGTCTTGTCCTTATCGGTTGAAGGCGGCTGACCACCAAGAATAATATCTACACCACGGCCAGCCATGTTGGTTGCTACTGTTACGCCACCGAGTCGGCCTGCTTCAGCAACTATCGCACCTTCTTTCTGATGGTGCTTAGCGTTAAGGACTGTATGAGTGATCTTTGCAGCCTTCAGAAATTTAGAAATTTTTTCAGATTTAGCAATTGATACAGTCCCAACTAATACTGGCTGTCCGTTAGCGTTGAGCTCTTTTATAAGGTTTGTGACCGCTTGGAATTTAGCATCTTCGGTCTTAAAGATAACGTCTTGTCGATCTATGCGAACCAGCGGTCGATGCGTAGGAATGGTGACTACTTCTAGGCTATAAATTTTGGAGAATTCCTCCGCTTCGGTAACCGCAGTACCCGTCATACCTGACAATTTGGCATAAAGTCTAAAGTAATTCTGGAAGGTAATCGTTGCAAGTGTCACTGACTCTTCTTGGACCGACACTCCTTCTTTGGCCTCGATGGCCTGATGTAAACCAGCAGAGTAACGACGGCCATGTAACATTCGCCCAGTAAACTCATCGACAATGATAATCTCTCCATCTTTAACAACGTATTCTTTGTTTTTATGGTAGAGAGTATATGCTTTTAACGCAGAATCAACGTGATGAACAAGTTCAACGTGCTCCGGAGCATAGAGGTTTTCAATCCCAATCAAACCCTCCAGTTTTGTAATACCCTCGCTTGTTAAGGAAGCGGCATGCGCCTTTTCGTCAACAGTAAAATCTACTTCTGGTTTTAACTTACTAACCGTTTGTGCAAACTTTGCGTAAAGATCTCCAGATTGGGAGCTTGGAGCCGAAATAATTAAAGGGGTTCGGGCTTCATCGATTAAAATCGAGTCAACTTCATCGACAATAGCATATACTAGCTCTCTTTGAGAAAGTTGGTTCACCGTCTGGGTCATGTTGTCTCTCAGGTAATCAAAACCAAATTCATTATTAGTCCCATACGTGATATCCGCCCGGTAAGCTTCCTGTCTTGTAGCTTCCCGGAAGCAACGTAACCTTTCGTCACTTTCGCCGTTATCATGTGTCGGATCGTAGATGTACGAGAACTGTGGGCCAATAACTCCAACGGTTAGGCCAAGCAACGAATAAACAGGCCCGATCCAACCAGCATCGCGACGAGCCAGGTAGTCGTTAACTGTTACTAAGTGGGCTCCTAGCCCTGTCAGGGCGTTAAGAAACAGAGGAAGGCTTGCCACCAGCGTTTTACCCTCACCGGTTTTCATTTCTGCGATCTGTCCTCGGTGCAAAACCGCTCCTCCAAGTACCTGGACGTCGTAATGCCGTAAACCTATCGCTCGCTTAGCAGCTTCCCGTACTAACGCATAAGCATATGCTTCTTTAGGGGCGAGTAACTCATTTATGATTTTTTTACGTTCTTTGTTGCGCTCCTGCCGGTCATCGATTGAGTTTGTCCCCGTTACTACCTCTAGAGCCGCCGCAGAGATAGTAGCCTTAAGCTCTGTGGATAACTTTGTTAACTGGGAGTCTGTAATTGACTCAAATTTGGTTTCGAGGGTATTAGTTTCATCAACAACGCTTTGGTAGCGACTAACCTCCTTTTTGTTGGCATCGCCGAACAGGCGCTCTAGAAAAGACATTAATTAAATCCGCCAATGCCTAGGCAGGTTAACCGAGCCATCCGGACGTTGGTTGTTTTCGATATATGAAATTAGTAGTCTCTCAGTTGCTAATGTCCCGTTAAGGGTGTGCGCAAGCTTTTCCTGGCCATCCTGGGTACGGTACTTAATACCAAATCTACGAGATTGGAAGTCGGTACAGTTACTAGCTGAATGTGTTTCTCTGTATCTCTTCTGGGAAGGAAACCACGCCTCAATATCAAACTTCTTGGCTGCAGTCGGCCCTAAATCCCCACTACCAATCAAAACCTTTTGGTACGGTAACCCCAATTTTTTTACGAAGGTTTCCTCCATCGAGACTAGAAACTCGTGTTCTTCTGCAGATTTCTCTGGCGTGGTCACAGAAACCATCTCGACTTTGTCGAACTGGTGCTGACGAAACATTCCCTCGACATCTTTACCATAAGAACCAACTTCACGACGGAAACATGTTGAAAAACCAACCAAACGTATCGGTAGCTCTTCTTCTTTGTAGGTTTTGTTAGCAAAGAGAGCTAGTAACGTTTGCTCAGAAGTTCCGGGCAACAGAAGATCGTCTCGTTCTACTTTAAAGAAGTCGTCTTTAAGGAAGGGCAAGTAACCGGCTCTCTCAAGAGTCTCCGCTTTCGTCATTACTGGTGGTATGACTGGAGTAAATCCGTAATGGACGGCCAACCTTAGAGCTTCTCCCATTATCTGTAGGTGAGCCCAAGCGGCGTCTCCCTTAAGGTAGCGATAACGGGAACCGGACCAGTCAGCGGCGGTCTTAAGATCGAGCCAACCTGCCTTGGTCATCAATTCATGATGCGGTCGGCCCTCAGTTAAGCGGATTTTGCCAACTGTATCCACAACCTTGTTGGCCGATTCTCCTTCGCCGACCGGTACATCATCTGCTACCAGATTAGGTAAGGAGAGAAGGGCAGTCTTAGCAATAACCTCGGCTTTTTTGAGGTCATCTTCAATAGCGGAAATCTTTTTGTTTATTTCCTTCGCCTTTTTTAGAGCGGCTGGAGTCGGTTTGCCGCCACGACTAAGAGTATTTTTCTTGGCTCTAAGTGGCTCAACGTCAGCCATCAAAGAACGCCACTTGGTATCAAGCTCGAGATATTTATCGATCAACTTCGGATCCTCGCCACGCTTTTTCAGCGAATCTTTGAATTTATCTGGATTTTGGCGCAATAAATCACGATCAATCATGCTCGTAGTGTACCAAACCCCCTCCTGAAAACCAACGACCGTTAGTCAACGGAAACGATTTTGTACTGAATTTTACCGTCAGGTGTCTCAACCGAAACGGTATCTTTGGCTTTGTGGCCAAGTAGGGCTTTACCGACAGGCGAATCAATAGAAATCTTACCTTTGGATGGATCAGATTCAGTTGGACCGACTAGTTCGAACTTGTCTTCTTCGCCGTCAACTAGAACAGTAACCATACAGCCGATGCCGATACTGCCGTTGCAATCAGCGTTAGAAGAAGCGATCTTGGCGTGCTTAATTACTTCTTCAATTTCCTGGATTCTCCCCTCAACAAAAGACTGCTCTTCCTTAGCAGCAGAATATTCGGCGTTTTCTGATAAGTCGCCAAGTTCTTTTGCCCCCTTAATACGGTTAATTACTTCTGGACGTCGAACTGTCATGAGCTCTTTAAGCTCTTCTTTCAGCTTCTCCAAACCTTCTTCGGTAATGAGGATATCTTTTTTAGGCATTGTTTTTATATGAAATATTACTTAACTTTCCATCGAGGCCAGTCTTGGCGTTTTGTGTTGAGTGTATGTTAGATAGTTTCTTTTCTTAGACTGGGTATCTGCTAAAGCCAGGCTGCGATGCAGCGAGAACTTGAATTTCAACTTCAGCTGATACAAAGAGTTTAGCAACCTCTCAGATTCTGTCAAGAGTCAATGCACTTTTGTAGGAAGTCACAAAAAAATAACAGGGTTGCAGCAAATATGAGAGAATACACCCATCAAACCTATGAACCGAAGACTGTATACTGGGTCCATGTCTGAAGACCGTCGCTTTGTCCGACTACCAACCCTACCATCATGGGAAAAATTACTATCACGTCTGTACATCCTGCCGGAAGCAGCTTTCGATCAGAAAGCGCTCCAGCTGGAGCTGCTTGGCGTTATTAGTAATGTATCCGTCACCTTACCCCAACTCTTTGCTCAGCTATGCGTTTTTCTGCCGAAAATCACCCGTTGCGAAGGAGTGGTTATTTGGGGGGTTGGTGCTCAGGGCAACCAAATTATAAGTACAAATCTGTCACCCAAAAAAGCCCTGCGTTGTATTGAGACTCGGGGGATTCAACGAATCTCCAAACCCGATCACTATTACTTCAACAGAAGCTCGCCAATGGCACTACAAATAAGACAAAAACAGATTACGAACTGCCACATAATGTCTTTAGGGGAGTTTGACGGACTACATTACTATCTCTTATCTGTTAGTAGCCGACCGATTTCCGGTGAAACAAGTCGCGTCTTTGAGGTCGTGCGACAGGCTCTCGGAGTTAGGTTAAAAAACAGCCAGCTAGAATTAAACTACCAACAGCAAGTTACAAAAATTACCAACCTTACCAGTCAGCTTGGAGAGGGAATGGTGATGACAGACAGTACCTTGAACGTAGCGATGTGGAACCGATCGATGCACCGTCTAACTGGATTTCGAGCCTCTGAGGCGATTAATCGCCCCTTCGAACAGGTGTTCCGACGCGCTAACCAACTCGACTGGCTAACAATTCTCGCGGGGGAAACAAACGGCTCCGAACCTAAGCATGTTAGTGCAGACTTTGAAATTTTTACTAAAGACGGTGAGCGTCGATGGGTTAGCTGTCTAGTAACTGTCTACAAGAACCGTGCTGGTATATTTGAACAGGCAGTGTTGGTTGCTCGCGATATTTCCCATAAAAAGAGTCTTGAGCAAAAAAAGAACGAGTTTATCTCGATCGCCACCCACGAGCTACGCACCCCCTTAACAGCTATTAAGGGATATCTAAATCTACTTGAGCGCAAGAGCGAGAATCTAACCGAGAAACAACTCTCCTACCTTTCGCAAGCAACTAAAGCCAGTAACCGTCTCGGGAGATTGGCAGAAGATTTACTGCGAGTTAACCAAATTGATCAGGATCGAATCCAATTCAAGCCAACTAGTATCCATCTGTTTCCCATATTGAAAAAGGTGGTCCGCGACTTCAAACCTAAGGCCGCTGCTAAGGGAGTGACGCTGTCACTAACCAACAGTAAGTTGAATGATAATGTTCGACTTGACCCAGAGCGAACAGAGCAGATATTTGCCAACCTCATAGATAATGCCACTAAGTACACCGAGCAAGGCGCAATTAAAGTTTGGATGGAAACCTCTGAAGATCGGCAAAGCTCAGACCCTCAGCTAACAATCAACATCCGGGACACCGGTATCGGCATCGGTGTAAAAAATATCGAGGAAATTTTTGAGAAGTTTCACAGGGCTCATCGACCGGAACAATCACGGGAGCAAGGAGCGGGCTTGGGTTTGTATATTGTGAAATCCTTTGTTGAAAAACAAAATGGAACCATTACAGTCAAAAGTCGGGTGGGCAAAGGAACGCATTTTGTTATTGCCTTCCCATTAGAGCAAACTAAAAGGAGTAAAAAGTGAAAACAAAAAAAGTTTTATTAGTTGAGGACGAGCCACTTTTAATAGACCTGTACCAAGAGCGTTTCAGTGAGGAGGATTTCAATCTAGAAATTGCCCGTGATGGTAACGAAGCCCTGAAGAAAGCTGACCTTGGAGCAGATCTGATATTGTTAGATATCCTTTTGCCTGGCATTAACGGTTTTGAAGTCTTGCGACGACTAAAAAGAAACTTGGATACCAGAGATATCCCGGTAATCGTTCTGACAAACCTAGGAAGCGAACAGTCAGACTCAGATAAACAGCTGGCCTTTTCGCTTGGGGCCGTTGATTATCTCGTTAAGTCCTACCATACACCAGATGAGATGGTGGAAATTGTTAACAAACGCCTCGCCTAGTTGGCTTTCTTTAGTCAGATTTGCTAATGACTTTCTCCGGGTTTCTGGCAGATTAAGACTGTGCTTTTTATTGTTTGCTCCTTCTACCTTCTGCCCCGAATTGATTAGAAGAGCCTTCGGGATCGGCGCGAATTCTAAACGAGGCCGAGTAGATCGCTCATCGGAGGGTGACAGAGGGTGGCTATTCACCAAAAGTACTCGAGCATAAGGAGAAAAAAGGCCTCCTGCAGTGCTCGGGTTCTTTTGGTTTTTAGCCAAATAACTTGGCAAATAGCGACGCCAGGTAAAGCTCAACGGCATCAGTAAATTTACGAGGGTCCTTTCCAAGCTTTTCCTGGATCCGGTCTAGACGGTAGATAACAGTATTACGATGGATTTTCAATTTTGTCGCCGCTTGTGTTAGGTTCAGGTCTTCAGAGATGAACGCCTCGAGAGTTTCAGTTAGTTGCTCGTCTTCAAGAGAAGAGAAGAGCTTGGAAGAAAATTCTTTTTTCTGCTGGTCATTTCCCATGAGTAACAATGGCAAAACGCCAAGTGAATCAAAACGATGTGTCTGGTTGCTGCCAATAATTTTCTGGCCAATCTTGAGTACTTGCATGGCTTCCTGAGCCGAGCGGATTAAGCCACTCGGTGTTGAAGCGGGTGACCCGATACCAACCGTTACCTCAGTAATATGAACATTTTTCAAAGGTGCGGTAATTTCACTGTAATGTCGAGACAGAAGTTGGCAGAACTTAGAGTAATCCGTATCTCGTAGATCTTTTAAAATAAGAAAGGTGTCATGCCCAATAAAACCAACTAAGTTATCTTGGTTTTTAGTAAAGAAGCTTGTTAGAGATTGGTTTAGATCACGTTTTTTGGCTTCAATTAAACCTTCTTTTGCACCAAGTGGTGAGCCGAGAGTCTGGAGGTAGTTATCCCAGAAGCCCTTTAGTTCAAAGGTAACAGCCACTCGCGGTAAGTCTAGCCGGAAACCTAGCGCAGTCATCTGTTCGGAAAGCTCTTCCGGGTCAAGTGTCTGTGGTCGGAAAGCAACGCGAGTTAACAGCAGATCAACTGCGTCAGGCTTTGGTTTGTGAGTTAGAATGAACTGTTGAACAATTAATTCAGCTAGGCTGTTAATTATTTGGGTGGTTTGTGTGTCCTCAAGGGGGACCCTAACTACAACCACGACTAACAGCTTACCTTCGAGGAAGATTGGGATTGCCTGAGAGTTCTCGTCACCCTCGACTCCAAACGAGTGTTGGCTGTCGCCTGAAGTTAATACTGGGTAATGAGCGGATCCTGGTTCACCACGGAACGTAATTTGTTTCTGGCTACCGAAATCCGAAAAATTCTTGTATATAATTCCCCGCTCGTCGGTTAGGGCCAACGGTTTAGTGATAACCCGTTTTATTTGCTCAAAGAGTTGTTCGAAAAGTTTTGGTGACATCTTTTAGTATAATCCTACAAATATAGTCACTGAACAAGTCGTCAATTCAGCCTAAGTTTAGTTGCTACGGATACTAACTTTTGTGATTACTCACAATTAGTCACTAGGCAACGGTTGGATTGGCGTGAGCGGTAATTTGAAATAGGCTTCTATGATATTCTTTGCAACCGGAGCCGCCACAACATAGCCTTCGCCTCCGCCCTCCACGATAACTGTTACGGCAATCTGTGGGTCATTATACGGAGCAAACGCCGTAAACCACGAGTGGGTTTTTTCTTTAGCTTTGTCGAACTGGGCTGTGCCTGTTTTAGCCGCCACCTCAACCGGGAGAGTCGCGAAAGACCGAGCGGAACCACTTAACACCGCTTGGCGCATACCTTCGCGAACCACCTGCAAAGCAGAGGCAGGCGCTAAATTATCTCGAGTAGTTCTAATAGGGTAATCTTTTTGACCAGTACCCGGAGAAAATGAAGATTTGACCAAACGAGGCGTTAACAACTGACCGTTGTTAGCGATTGCCGCAGTGGCTCTGGCAAGTTGAAGCGGCGTCACCAACAGATCTCCTTGCCCAATCGAAAGGTTGTACGTATCACCGATGTACCACGATTCCTTTTTAGTTTTTTTCTTCCAGTCAGGCGTGGGTACTAGCCCGTCTTGTTCGCCAGGAATGTCGACACCCGTTACTTGACCGAACCCAAACTTTGTCAGCCAGGCAGCCAAGCGTTCAGCACCAAGACCACCAATTTGTTTAAATCCACCCCCAACGGAGTAGAAGAAAATATTATTACTCTCGGCTATGGCTTGCTTGACGTCACTGGTTCCATGAGTTTTCCAGTCATGAAAAGTCCACTGCCCAACTTCGATTTTCCCGGCCGAGGTGTCTATCTTGGTGTTAGCGTTAATAACCCCGGTTGCTAAACCAGCTGTGGCAACAAAAGGCTTAACTGTTGATCCAGACGGATACTGACCAGATATTGCTCTGTTGATCAGAGGAGAACCAGGATCTTGGAGAACGGCCTGGCGAGCAGCCGAATCAGTAGTCGGCGAAAAAAGATTGTTGTCAAAAGTTGGTAAGCTAACCATGGCGAGAACGTCTCCAGTATTTACATCAATCGCAACCGCCGCACCATTTGTTGCGCCGGATTTTATGATTGACTCTTGCAACGCGGTAGCCGTAACCCGTTGTATCGAAGCATCAAGCCCTAACACTAAGGAATTCCCAGAAACCGATGGCTTATTTCCAACTGATCTAATCGCTCTGCCAAGAGAGTCGACTTCAGTAATTTCCTGGCCCGGAATACCCTGGAGAATCTCGTCGTAAGTGCTCTCAACGCCTGATTTTCCAACATAGCTTGTTGGAAGAAGATTAGGACGCTTTTTAAGATCCTCTGCATCAACTTTACCTATATAACCCAGCAGATTACCCATTGATGGTACTGTGCCGTACAAGCGAATCGGTTGTTTAATGAGCTCTAACGCGTTCCAGCCGTGAGTCTTTAGCTCCAGAGATAGCGACTGTTCCCGGTTCAAACCATCCAGTAGGGTAATGAAGTCACGATTTGCTTGTGAGTTAACCATCGTTTCTAAGGCGGCCCTATCGAGTAGTACCAAACGTGCCAAATCATCTAGATACATCTGTCGATCAGATTTTTTCTTAGGTAGTTCGCTCGGACGAAGTATCAGAGAAAAGCTTGGTGCATTTTGAACGAGACCTACGCCATTTCGGTCGTAAATCAGACCCCTTGGAGCAGATATTAAATTTGTTTTAAGACGGTTACCTTCGGCTAGTCGGTAATTCTCCTGACCCTGGGTGATTTGTAGAGAGATTAAGCGAAAGGCAAATATTGCTGCGATTAAAAAAGCCACCGCCTTAAGAAGGAAAAATGACCTTCGAGACTGAACATTTGATTCAAGTACTCCACCTTCAGCAGGGTCTTTAACGCTACTCTCGTAATCGGCACCTAAAGTCTTTAGGGAGCCAAGAGGTACGTACGGATCAAAGATACCTAAGTCAGTTGACCTAATTTTTGAGACCCTAAACCTAGCCCATATCCACCCAATTGGAAGCCAGACAATCTTAAGGACCCGGCGAACCGGCTCCCAATCTACCCGATCCGTCTGCCTGCCCATCGTTGGAATAACTTTAATCGCATCGCTAAGAGATAGTAGACAAATATTCCAAGTATTACATTACCCAAAATAACAAGTGAGATCTCCTTAATAGCAAACGTTCCGGTTGCTATAGAGAGAAAGATCGGCGCAACTAGCGAAACAATCAGTAACGCAAGTAGCGCATGGAGAATTGAGCCTGCATCAAGTAGCCTCCCTTTAAGCGCATCGACAATCAAAACCACTGCAACGGCACTCACGCTCCACAGTCCAAACCAGTTCCAGCCAACTAAATCCAGTAGCAGTCCTCCGACAATTGCCAGCGAGAGTGTTTGGGAACGAACGCCAAACCAGCTAACCGCCCAAAGAAAAACCACCAACAAGTTGGGAGTGAACGGGTAAGATTGCGAGAGATGCCCCAATGGTCCAAGAGATAGTCCGACAACGATCAGTAATAGTATCCACCTCATGAAGTAACGACAAAAACTACCGTTAAATCACCAAACTTAGTTGGGGTACTTATCCTAAGCGTCAGGAAAATCTCTTCTTTAGACGAGATTATCTCCTCGACGTTACCGACGGCGATACCGGACGGGTAGATACCTTCGAGTGAAGAGGTTACAACAGACTCTCCGACCGTAACCTTAGTATCTAGTGGAATATTCTCTACAACCAATCCCCGAATACCGCCAGATAGCAAACCTATAGTCTGACTTCCAGTTAAAACAACTGGGGTTAGTAAGTTCCGATTAGTAATTAGCCAGACTTCGGAAGTTGAATCTGCAACGGTATGAATTTTTCCAATGAGGAAACCGTTCGAGACCACGGCTTGGTTCTCTTTAATTCCATCTCTGGAACCACGATTTATCGTAAATGCTTGATACAATCCTGAAGGCGAAAATGTAAGGACTTCGGCAGGAGTCAGCTTTAGATCGTTTCGACTACTCTTGAAATTCAAGTCTTGACGAAGGGTTTCGTTTTCCCCTTGAACAGATTTAAGCTTCGCAAGCTCGGCCTCGAGAGTTGAGTTCTGTAACCGTAGAGCGGCGTTTTCTTTTGAGAGGTCGTTAATTGCAAAAAGAATTCGAGCCGAAGAACTTAAGCGATTGGCCAAGGAGTCGAACATACTAGCTGGAGCACCAACTGCTCGACGAGTCAGGTCTCGAATAGGGCTGAAAAATCTAAATTGACTAGCAACGAGAAGTAATACGACAACCACCAATATGATTACTCGGTAGTTCCAACGCGGAAATCGTATCATCTAAGGGCACTACTTAGGAGAACGCTCTCTAGTGTTTCCAGATCCTCTAGAACCACCCCGGTTCCACGTGCTACACAAGTCAACGGATCGTCAGCAATGTAAACTTTTGTTTGGGTAGCTTGAGAGATCAAAACATCCAGCCCTTTTAAGAGCGCTCCACCACCAGCCAGAACGATTCCTCTTTCCATAATATCTGCCACTAACTCAGGTGGAGTTTCTTCGATGGTGGATTTGACCGCATCTACGATGATCATCGTAGATTTATAGAGCGCCTGGCGAACTTGCTCGTCATTTATCATAACTTGGTGAGGCAGACCCGAAACTAGATCACGACCGCGCATCGGTCTTTCCAACGGTTCTTTGAGAGTACATGCCGATCCGATATCAATTTTAATCTGTTCGGCGGTTCTTTCCCCTAGTAATAAATTAAAGTTATCACGAGCATAATTAATGATGTCCTGGTTCATTTCATCGCCCGCAACCCGAATTGAACGCGAAGCAACGATTCCACCCATCGAAATTACCGCCACCTCAGTAGTACCGCCGCCGATATCAACAATCATGCTCCCCGTCGCTTCCTGGATAGGTAAACGAGCACCGATAGCGGCTGCCACTGGCTCTTCGATTAGAAAGGCTTGTCTGGCACCAGCGTTCAACGCCGCTTCCTCTGCTGCACGACGCTCAACTTCGGTAACACCGTACGGGACACCAATAACCACTCTTGGACGTGGTAAAAGTGAAAAGCGTTCTTTGTGAACTCGTTCTATAAAATACCGAAGCATCTGCTCGGTGACTTCGAAATCTGACACAACTCCATCGACCAGTGGACGAGTAGCAACAATATGAGCTGGCGTTTTACCAACCATTACCTGAGCTTCCGTACCGATTGCCAAGATCTGCTTTGTTCTTTGGTTAATAGCTACAACCGAGGGTTCATTAATAACGATCCCTTTACCGCGTACATAAACGAGGGTATTAGCAGTACCCAAGTCTATTCCCACGTCATGCGAAAATGCACCCCAAAATCGGTTTAGCATCGTGTTAGCATTGTATTAGAAACGAAGCTTAAATCAACAGAGTTACTTGCGTCTCCTGTAGTTATGCATAAAAAAAGAGCTCCTGAGGTAGAGCTCCGGTGGAAACGAACAAGACCCGATAGGCGGTTGCCTCAGATGCACGAAGGATGGTATTCCACTGATGACGAATCTCCCATCTATTCTCTACAACGTGCACGCCCACCAGTTCAAGCAGGGGAGTCGAACCCCATTTGCATTGGCCCCGCCGGTACGTCCCGACGGTTCCGCAGCCCCTCTTGTCTTGTACTTGGTGATTATAACAATACGAGACTAAGAATCTAGAGTCAGACTCAATCAAAAACGATAACAGCTTTTTGGCCGTTAAGGATATTGTCCGGATCCCAGTCGTGCATAGCCGTCATAATCCGGTCGAATGTGTAATGGTAAGATTCCCCGTTACGGGTTCCGGGATCGTTCACAACAAAACCAGTCTCATCGAAACTCTTTAGAACAAGCATGTGGTAAACCGGTCCGGGTGAGGTGAAATTTGGATTCTTTAACTCTCTTCCAGCGGCTGGGATGATTACTGGTCTTCCCGCAGAAACTTCAGCTTTTAGCTGCTCAACAGTTGGATCCGTAATTACACGGCCCGTTTTGAGTTTCATGTAACCATTAGCCACTGCCACCAACTCTTGAGAAGTTAGATCAACCTTGTAACCGTTACTACTTTCCCAAGTAATTAATTTTTTAATTTCCGTGTCCGCCTCTAGGGGTGAAGAGAATTTCTGACCAGTTCGGTAGTAGTAAACCATTAATAAACTTGCTTCCTCGCAAGCCTCTTCGTGTAACGGATCCCAAAGTGCAAACGGAGCCTGAGTGGTAAAAGGAACTTTAAGCGGGAGAGTGACAGGTGGTTTTACGACAACAGTTGCAGTTACGGGTGCCGGTTTATCTGGCACGTTTGTTTTAAGTGTTAGGTTACCTAGCGGTAGCTCGAGTCCTTTGTAGTAATCTACGTACTTGTTACGAACTACGATCGCCAAGACTAGGGCAACAACCAGAAATATTAGGAATGGGGGAAGCTTAGCCAGCGGTCGCCGAGAACGACCCATCAGCTAAAAATACTGTCGGACCTTGGCAGCGTGTTCAGCGTAAGTTTTGGAGAAATACGTCTGTCCTTTAGCATGGAAAAAATAAAGATAGTCATGTTTAGCCGGTGCGGCAGCCGCTTCCAAACTCTTTAATCCAGGGCTACAGATCGGACCTGGTGGCCAGCTGTCATTAAGGTAAGTGTTATAAGGTGAGATGACCGACTTATATTCTGCTAAGGTTACTGCCGCCCAGCTACCCTTGGCGTACTGGATAGTTGGATCTGCTTCGAGTCGAATTCCCTGTTTCACCCGATTGGCATAGACCCCGGCAATCTGGCTACGATCTTCGTCGCCTAGAGATTCCCTCTCAACTATTGAGGCCAGAATAACCGTCTCTGGAGTTATTCTAAGTTTGGAAGTTCTCTTGTCGAATGTTTCCCTCATTAGCTTAATTAGCTCAGCGCTTGTAATATCGATTTTAACTTCGTATGTGTCTGGAAAAAGGTAGCCTTCATCAGGTTCAGCGAGCTTGGTAAATCCAACTAACTGAGTTAACTTTTTATCTTTAACAAAATAATCCTCCATCTGGCTAGCTCTCCAACCTTCAATAATTGTAATTTTTGCAACTTTAAACTTTCCACTGGCTAATTGAGTGGCAATATCAGAAGCCGACTGATTGGCTGAGAGCTCGTAAGTACCTGGCAAGATCTTGCCATTAATCAGCTTTAGGTAGAGATAAAAAGCAAAACCATTTTTTATAACTCCTTCTTTTTCAAGATTTTGTGAAATGTCAGCTGAGCGCTGGTTAAGCGTAACTACAAAATCCAGCTTCTCGGCTGCTTCTTTATTTTTTGGTGCTAATAAAATTATAAAGATAATCGCTAGGACAATAATCAGCCCCAGCAAACCTATCGCAATGCGCTTAAGAATTAACATTCTCTTCGAGAAATTGTTGCAATATTAACTGAGCCGCTAATTGATGCTCGCGCAATTTAGCTTCCTCTATACTCAATCCTTGGCTTTCAAGAATGTCTGAAGCCATAAAGCTAGAAAGCGTTTCGTTAACGTAATGGATAGTTTTGTCTAATTTATGACCTAACACTTCACTAAATTTTTGAATTTTTTTAGCTTCCGGACTAAGAGTACCGTCTTCGTTAACTGGCAATCCAACCACTATTGCATCAGCCTGTTCCTGGACGATTAACCTGGAGATAGAGTCAATTGATAGCTCTGGATTCTCGTAAAAGCTTTTGTCTTTACCAGACCGTAAAGTCGTTACTTCACTAGCGAGCAGCTCACCGACTGCTACACCAATAGAGCGAGCACCAATATCTAGTCCTAAGTATCGCATTGATTAAAGAGTGGGGGTGGCCTCGTTGAAGCCGTATTCGATATTAATGGCTTGTGAGAGAATCGGCAAGCGCTTCAACCACCAACCGGGAATAATCTCGATTTTAACTTCTTGGGCCTGGTATTTATCCTTGAGAAAACTTTCAGCACTGGAAGCGGATTTATTTTTAACTTGCGAGGCAACAGCAGATTTATCAATATTTGGTGCCGCGAATCCCGAGGCAGTTACCTCAACGGTGAGAGTTGTTTTATCATCAGTTAGCTCTTTGAATACGAGGGTCGGTTTTTTATCGCTAGGAATTATCAGCTCTTGGTTGGCTTCGAGTTTGGTTGTCAGCTCGTCTTTGGCAGCAGTTTCTACTGCCACTTGGTCAAAGGCGATCGTGTAAAGATCAACCGTCATCGATGCTGTGGCCTTATCAACTTGAGCACCAACTTCTTTATCTACTTTCTGCTCAATAACAGCCGACTTTATAGCTTCGTCTAGAACTGTCTGGGAGCCAGCCTTTCCCTTTAACTCGTTGGTTGCGTCTTGAACGAGTTGAGTTTTTATATCCAGATAGGCCTTATTAACATCGTCTTGGGACAAAACTGTTATTTGTTTGGTGGTACCGCCAGAAGTTGTGCCTGTTCCAGAAATCCGGCTCGCTAAGCCCGAAAGGGCAAACGTAGCGCCCGAAAGATTGTAAGTTTCGCCGGCATCACTGGCGCTAATGCTTACAGAAACCGTTGTTGAATTACAGACTGTTCCGCCACCGCTGAACTGTCCGGCAGGAATAGTTACCGTTGAAGCAGTAACAAAAACCTTGCCTCCAGAGGTGGCTTTCGTTCCTGCAGAAAGAGCGTGGCTATTGGTATCTTCGCAATTTTTAACGCTAATATTTCCCGTAGCTTTAGTACCAACATCCTTTTTACCCGTAGAAGTAATTTCTTTTGTGCTGGTTTTTTCAACTGTGAGTAGGTTACCACTAATCACACCCTCGCTACTGCTGGTATCTGTTTTTGCTAGAAGAGCGAACGACTCACTCAGTAGTTTAGCCGGAAATGTTAGTGTCACGGTCGCCTTTGGTAAAAATAGAAATGTAATAACTGCGGCGACTAAAACCATTACGACAGCAGCAATTGCAGACTTCCAAGGAAAAACGAATTCTCGATGAGACTGGATTCCCCGCGAGACGATAGAAGGTAAACCTACGGGAACCGAAGAAACTGGTTCCTCACGAAGTGGGGCAGGGCTACTGGCTATCTGCTCATCAGCAACCTCAGGCTTCTTGAGCTCAACCTCGGGCAGTATTTCTTCGCTAGGTTCTGGCTTACCCACTGCTTGTTCGTCCTGTTCTGGCTCGCTTTCTTCCGCTGAAGGTTCGTCATTTGTAGCCAATTGACCCATTTCTGGTGAGTAACGGTGCACTGGGGTACCATCGGGTAAGACGTCAGCTCCCACTGGTTCGGTACTTGGCGTAGGTTTAGTCACGGGCGTAGGTGTTGGAGTGTTGCTAACCGTCCCTAAACTGGCGTAGGTTTCTAGTCCTACTTGTTTTGCCAAGCGAGAGCCAACTTTATTATTAGAAATAATTGCTACTTCTTTACCAAGCTTTTGAGCCTGGCGAGCGAGTAATTTTAAATTAACTAAACTTTGGAACATGGTGCTGTTTTTTGGCACCACAACTGCAATCTTAGATCCTTCGACTTTAGAGAGTCGGTCAATAATAGAAGTAATCTCTTCGTCTGGCTCTAAGTAAATCGGTTTCATTTTATTGTTTTACTCCAGAAAGGGCTTTTTTCATCAGTGTCTCTAGCATACTCGTTTGACCAATCAAGTCTAAGGCAACATTTCCTAAGGCCATCGGAGTAACTTGAGAAATATCCTGGAGAGTTTTTGTTTCGTCTACCATATTGGCCACATCATTCGGCTTAATAAATTGAACCTCAGGCGCTCGAGCAAATGGCAGATCTTTTGACCACTCCCTATCAGACAAAACTTCTTTAATTTCTGGCAGATTGCTGCCCCCACCACAAAGTAGAATTTTTGATGGTAGCAGATCGCCCTCACCAAAATCTTCCAACGATATTTGTAATGCAGATAGCCAAACCTGCGTATCATTTTTAAGGGCGTGTCGAACAAGTTCAGATTTTTCTTTATCTAGCTTACCGCTGGAGTAGGCAATCTTAGCTTCTTCTGCATTAGCAAAAGTCTCGCCTAATACCGCCGCGACTCTTTTTGTAAAAGCTCTACCTCCTATAGCAAACATTTTCGTGCCATCAACTCCGCCGTTTCGTACAACGGCAATATCTGTTGTTCCACCACCAATATCTATAAAGGTTGCGGCAAAGTCTGTAGATTCTTCGTTTAGGCATCGAGCAACTGCGTACGGTTCAGCGGCAATCGCCAGTAATTCTAAGTTTAGCTCCCGAACAACGGTTTCTAACGCTCCAAATTGGACGATAGGGGCAAAAGCGTTGTAAACCCCGACGGAAAGCTCCTTGCCCTGGTAACTCATTGGATTTGAAACCTTGTAACCATCAATAACAACAGAGACGATTGCGGCGTTAACTAATTGAATATCTATTTCTTCTAAGCCAGTTTCTTCAGCTAACTCCTTGCGAGCTTGAGTGAAGGCCTGAGCTTGAACTTGGTTAACGATATCTTGAAGTTCGGAAACCTGGATTTGAGTTTGGGGTTTTTGACGAGTAACTTTTACCGTTGTCGTCGCCCCCTTTACAAGCTCTCCAGCTATACCAACGATCGCTTTATCCGGAAGGAATTGAGCTTGGGTTGCAGCTTGTTCAATAGCCTTCTCACAGTTTTGGGCAACGCCATGGATATCCGTAATTCCACCACCCTGCATGTCAGATAGCCTCTGTCGAGCTCGGCCAACTCCACGGATATGACCTTCTCCGTCTATAGCCTCAAAAACTAGAGCTTTCACAAACTCCGTCCCGATGTCTAAGGATATTGCCCAATTGTTCTGTTTTTTGCGCCCCCCAAACAGCCCCATATGTAGTATCAACGTACCAGATATGCACTACCTTCCGCAATCAACAGAATAATGTAAGCTCGAGCTATGAGTGTTGAAAATGGACCAAGTGACAAAGATATAAACTTTAAGGTACCTTTAGCAGACGGAACTGCACCGTCAGGCGAACCCACCTTGGACCCAGAAAGCGAGAAAGGCGAGGAACGAGTCGAGCGACTGGTCGAGTCCGAGGAGATGGCACTATTACGCAGCGAGGCGTACATAACAATCAACGCGCTATTAAAAGCTGGTGCAGCTCATGTCAAAGAAGCTGGTCAAACAACGGTACTGCCTCGAGACTCATTTGTTAAAAAGTACCTTAACTCGTACCTAGAACTCGGCCAGGCCGCCATTGAAAAAGTTGTTCCAGAAGGTCAAGAGCAGGCTCAATTCGACCTTGTGGTTATCAGTGCTCGTTTCGAGCAAGATTGTGGATTTGAGCCGGAAGCCATCGAGCGTCTTGGTCAGACCGATGCAGCCCTAACCGACGCTGATAGCAAAGAGCTGAGTAGCCGCTGGGTGGAGTCCAAGACCACCTGGGTCGGGCGCCCACGGCTAGAAACTGAAAAGTTGGCCGAACCCATGGTTGAGTCAGCAGAAATGGTTCAATTACGTCAGCTGGCCTCCGACACTATCGAGAGATTGCGTCCAGAGACCGGAGAATTGCAAGCCGGGTTTGCACTGAATCGAGATGAATTTGTCGCTAGCTTTCTAGACCCATACCTAGAGCTCGGGCAGGGATTGATTAAGCAATCTGTCCCGGAAGAGGGTTGGGAGACGGCCGGGCTCGAGCTAGCAGTAATGGCTGTACAGTTTCAAGCTGACTGCGGTTTCAAAAGCAATGGTGATAACTCACTTATCATTCTCACTGACGAGGTTAAGCATACAAAGCCCGAGAAGCTACCGATTTTTCGAAAGAATCTAGATGTACTAAAAGCTCGGGCGGAAGCAAGTTGGGTCAAGTCAACGATTCAGCCCGAGGTTCAGATTCCTCAAGATCAAATCGAGCGTTTCCTCCAAGGCGTCGCTATAGAAACCTTTGAAGAGGAAGAAAGCTCTGGGCAATCGATCAATTGCCAGCTGAACGAAGATGTTAGTCTGCCCGACTTTCGACTCCTTATTCAAAAAGCGATTCTGCCCCAACTAACCTACACCGACACGCTCAGGGTTAGGGGTGATAACCTACCGCCAGAATATCTAGATGCTCTGGCCGACGAGGTGCTTCGAACTGACTTCCCGATTATCTGTGTCTACGACAAGGCGTCCGGTGAATACCAAGTTACTTATGATGAAACGGGGGAGGATTCCTCGGAGGACGAACCGACTCCAGCAGAATTAATTGACGCCTGCCGAGAGGTGCTTGATGGAGATTCGTTAGAAGCTCTCAATGAATGTGAAGATTTCGAAGAGGCGATGGGACTAGTGTTCACCATGCTCATTGAAGCTGGAGTTGAAGATCCCGAACAGTTCCTACGTGAAAAAGGCCTGATTCAATAACCCCCTGTGCGGAGGCCTCTTCTTTACCCCCTAACCCTGGACAAGCAACGCCAATAGCGATAAAGTTTCTGCATAGTTCGTACGGAGGACAATTTGAGAACTTTTCAAATGCAAGCACTCGAGAAACTGTCAGAGATTCTCGAACCAGAGTCCCTAAGCACTCTTCTCTCTGTCGCCAGCGGTTTTACTGCGGCTAACATAGGAAGTGTTAATGACTTACTCGCTGATCCAGACGGTTTCACCACCTGGATCGAACAGGAGCGGAAACAGGACAAAGAAGAGCCGGAATCAGTCGACGCAAGCCTGTCGTTTCAGAGATTTGTTCAAGAGGGAGTTCGCCTCTTTCTGGAATCCACGCCGTCAACTGTTTGCGGGACGGGGATGGAAATGTTGGGCAGCTTCGACGGAACAGGCTTTCGCAAGCACTGCCTTAGCTGTAAGAAGTGTGCTGACGCCCTCATCTATCTCCACTGGATGGCACTCCAGAAACATCTGGTCGATTGTTTGTGGTTGGCTAGTCAGAAAAATAAGGGGAAACTAGGGCGGTTGCTGGGCATCCCGGAAACGGAGCTCACCAAGGATTTTGTTGAAAGCTACCCGGAAGATGAGAAAGTATTCAGCCATCTAATCCGGCTGAAGCAACGCAAACCCTAACTTTGTCACTCTCGCCTTGAGCCTTCGCACCCTGTGCGGAGGCTTCTTCTTTAAGAATTTGAAGCGACCTAGTTGGCCGGTTTTTCTATATTTGGACTAAATGAAACGGCATAGAACCATTCACTTCTCTTGGAAAACGAAGTACTATGCCCATATCTTTGAACGTTAGGAGATCAGGATGCAACAAGCGATAACCATGCGCCGACTAGGAAGGGTCCTAGAGGCTGAAAGTTTGGCAAAATTGACCGAGTATCTACCCGATCTATTCAGGATCGACTCAGACCTCTTCTCGGCAATCAGCGAAAGTCTAGATCGGGCTCGGGAAGAAGGGAAATGGTTTTTGGGTGAGTGCTTCGGAAGACTAGCACCAGAAAACAGCGAGACTCGCAAACTAGCTCATGCAGACATTGAGAAGCTGGCACCGGTGGACGATCATGAATTCAAAAAGGCCCTCGCTTCCTTAACGGAGTTCTTCAACTACACACCGGTTCAGCCTTGCCAAGACGGCTTGATCTTGTTGGCGCAACTCAACCAGCAAGCTTTCGAGTCTCATTGCGAGAACTGTCCAAACTGCGTTGTAGCAGGCCGTTACGCCGACTGCTACCTGTTTTGGCACCACCTCAATTCGTTGGTGGAAGAGATACTGCGATCAGAGCCAGATGCTATGCGAGAAGGTCAGCCAGACAGCGAGCGTCTGGTGAGAACAATCTTCTCAGAACCCGTGACCGGCCTTTCGAAGCTACGCTTGAAAGCTACCGAGACCTAAACAACCCGTGCCTTGAGCCTTCGCACTCCCTGTGCGGAGGCCTCTTCTTTAAGAATCTCGAATTTTCCTAATTCGCCTGTATTTTTTATGTGGGGGCCACCACAAAGTTCTTTTGAAAAGTCCCCGATCGAATAAACCGAGACTGTTTCACCGTATTTTTGACCAAACTCTGCCAGTGCTCCAGATTTCAAAGCCTCATCTTTAGACATTTCTTGCTTCTCAACTGGTAAGCTAGCTTCAATTTTATCGTTTACGATAGTCTCTACTTCCTTTATCTCGTCGTCAGTTAGCTTGCGGTCGAAAGAAAAGTCTAGTCGCAAACGCTCTTTGGTAACATTAGATCCTTTTTGAACTACACCGTTACCCAAAACTTTTCGTAATGCCGCCAGCAGTAAGTGATGAGCGGTATGGTGCTTAATTGTCTGCTCATCGTGATCGGCTAGTCCGCCCTTAAATAACCCCTCAGAACCTTGTCGTGAAGTTTCTTGGTGTTCAGCGAATAATCTAGCGAATAATTCGCTATCAAAATCCCAACCTAGGTCACGTAGATGCTCTAAGAGCAACTCTTTCGGGAAACCAAAAGACTCGAAAAGATAGAATGCCAATTTAGTTATCTCCTCGCTGGTAGGCTGATTACTTTGGGTTGCCACCCACCGATCTAGGTGCCCAATTGCTCGAACCAAATTTTTTTCAAATTGAGCTTGCTCGTCAGCAAAAACTTTAATAACTTTCTCTGGATCTGTCAGCGTGTAAGACGGAGCATAATAAGAATGGATTTCTGTAATTATCTTAGATATGTCAGCCTTGATAGCTGCTCGACGTTCCAAAAAAACAATTTTCCGGATGAGTCTACGTAAAATATAGTCACGGCCTTTGTTGGACGGAGTTACTCCAACACTAACCAAAAATAGAATTGCCCGAAGATGATCAACAATAATTTTACTCTCGTATTCGCGTGTTGGATCTACCATATCCACCCAACTCACAAACGGCTCGATCGCCCAGACACTACGGTGACTCTGTAAGGTTGCCGAAAGACGTTCTAAGCCACTTCCGGTGTCTAAGCCTGCCTGGGGTAATTTCTCGAACTTACTATCAGTATTCTTGTAATACTCGGCAAAAACTAAATTCCAAACTTCAATACCATCAATATAAATTTCAGTGCAAGGACCGCAAGGACCTTCGTCGCCCGCTGGCCCCCAAAAGTTATCAACACGCCCCATTCTTTTGACTTCAATACCCAACATCTGCCAAATACCTTCTGATTCGGTATCTCCTGGCGTCAACTTGTCGCCCTTAAAGACCGTAGCCGACACTCTCTCTTTCACAACTCCGAGTCTCTTGTGAACAAAGTTCCAAGCTTCTTTAATGGCAGTTTCTTTCATCCTTAGGCTCGACTCTTCACCGAAGCGGAAGTTACCAAGCATCTCAAATATTGTTAGATGTGTGGCATCACCAACTTCGCCGATATCTGAAGTTCGGAAAACTGGCTGGATAGTTACCACAGATTTAGCAGGCGCATCCAGCGGGGATGAATAGAACTCCTTGAACTGCTGCATACCCGCAGTAGTAAACAGAACTGACGGATCATTACGAGGTATAAGACTAGATTCGGCCTGTCGTACGTATCCAAGGTCTGTGAAGTAGCCAACAAAGTTTTTTCTAACCTCGTCTAATTGCATTAGTTGCTAAGTAAATTCTTCCAGAACGAGTCGACGTTAATCGAACCTGATGACTGAGGATCGTTAGTTGGTATGTCGCGATTAAAGAACAAGTTCTTCCAGAAATCGGCAATATTTATCGTCTTTAGCAAGTCGGTTGGGTTCTGAGATTTGGCTGACAGATCCGGCAAATCTTCCCGACTGCACCAATCACCGTAAATTTTTTCGTACATATCTCCAACAGCAATAACTTTATTGGCATAAGCAAGCGTTCCCTTAAATGGATATCCTTGCTCGTAACCAATGACCGCCCCACCGCCCCCGTTATAAGCAATTAAGGCTTTCGTCTTATTGCCGCCGTAACGTCGGTTAACCAGATCTCCAAGATAGTAGGCACCAAATCTGATCGCCATCTTTGGGTCACGTTTTAGATCGCTTGGCTGGAATGGGCTTACTTCCAAATGCTTTGCTACTGATATAGCCGTTCCGGAAATGAACTGAGTTAATCCTTGTGCACCGGCACCAGACTGAGCAGTTGGGTTCCAGCGACTCTCTGTAAATATAAGACCCGCCAGAAGTTTTGGCTCAACACTAAAGTTCTTTGCTTCGTCACAAACTGTTTGTTGATATTCCTGAGGCAACGGATAGGCGACACTCGCAAATAACGCTGGACCGATAACAAACAAAAGTACGCCCAGCCCAAGCAGGCTGACGCCTGTCCATGCTAGTACTTTTACCCACACTCTCATCTGGTTAAGTGTAACAGAGAAATATTAGAGCTGTCGACCGCCGCGCAGAGCCGTCAATCCAACCAAAGTTACATGTAGTGCCCAGGAGAGGACTTGAACCTCCACGGACTTTCGTCCACATCCACCTCAAGGATGCGCGGATACCAATTTCGCCACCTGGGCTTGTGCCTGGAAGAGGACTTGAACCTCCAAGGGGTTACCCCCACACGAACCTGAATCGTGCGCGTCTGCCATTTCGCCACCCAGGCCTGGGTTAACTGGTTAATATTCTACCAGTTTCCAGTTTATTTATCACTACTTAACGGACCAGAGGGCGGCGGAGAGAAAACGATCGGCATCAGACGACGGCAGAGACGGTTCAACGAATTGGATACTGTTAGACATGTAGTAATCGAGGGTCATTCGCTGAACAATCATCATAACGCCTTGTGATATTAGGGTGTTTTGAAGCTCGTCTAGTAATTGCTGTCGTTCTGTAACGTTTAAGTTGTTGCGCGTCTTTTCCACAAGTGCATCAACGGTTGGGTTATTAACCCCCGTAACGTTATTACCTGTGGCTCGAATTTGCGAGGAGTGCCAGAGGTAGAACGGATCCATTTCTAGTCCGTAATCAATTCCAATGAGTAACGCCTGGAAATTACGCGATGGGCCTATACTCCCTGTTACTTCCTGGAGGGGTTTTAAACTAAGATCCACTTTTGCACCAAGTTGTTGCCATTTAGCAACAACTTCTGTTGCCAAAGTTTTATATGGCTCTTGGTCGGAGGCTATTAGTGTAAATGGGGTCGTTGGAGCGGCCGTACCTGCCGATAGTGCCTTACGCAATCCATCGTCCCTGAAAGGTGTTTTATTAGTATTAAACAAGACTGTGTAGTACCGGTTTAGATTTACCTCATAGTGTTTGAAGTCTTTAGGTGCAACGCTACTGGATGTTCCTATTGCCCCGTCTAGCCGATTACCGCGTAGTGCTTTCTGGAGATCCTCTTCATTAGCGTAAGAATGGATAATTAGTTTGTTTATGTATGAAGTAACGGCTTTCTTCTTTGTGTTTCGGGTAAAGACCGTTGTTTGATCGTTAGATTTGCCCAATTTATACGGACCGTAATCAAATAGCGGTCTAGTCACTAGTAACGCAAAGCTAGGATTTGGGGCTGCAAGTTTAACAACGATGTCGCGCTCGAGATCGGCGCTGGTTTCTGCCTCGCCAATCACATCGCTACGCTGTTGGAGAACAGAAATAATATCATCGCGGTCAACCCCATCAGCTAAAGTAAACCGGTATTCAGACTTATCTTCATTAATTGACCACTTTTCCGCTAGCTGCCCATCGAGCTGGCCGTCGGAGGAAAATGTTAGAAGCCCGGCTTTAGTAAGTCGGGTCGTAATTTGGCTAAGTTCTTTTTTGTCGTTAACCATACCCTCAACGTAGGTACCCCCAATAGTTGGGCTATCAGAATTGTTGTTACTAAATTGTCGGTACCAGAATCCACCGCTTATAACGATGACGATAGCTAAAATTGCTAGTAAGACTTTCTCGTGGGCGCCAACAAATCTAGCTGTTCGTCTCCAGGATTTTTTCCAATCAGGAAATTTAACAGCAGATAAGATCCGAGAAGGATCAAGGGATGACATTAAAGTCTAGACAAAGAGTTGCGCCACTGAACAAACTAGAAAAATCGCCGCTAACAAAATAGTGCCGCGAAATAACAGCTGCTCAACGCCTCTTCGACTACGGTAACTAACGCCTTCGCCCCCAAAAGCGCCGCCAAGTCCAGTTCCCCGGTGCTGGAGTAGGATCGACAGGATTAATAGAATCCCGGAAACCACTTGGCCCACTTGCAAAATATTTGCCATGTAGGGGATATGCTAACGAGAAACTGGGCTGGAGTCAACCCAAAAATACATTTTTCGAGGCCAGAAGGGGAATCGGACCCCTGTACGCGGTTTTGCAGACCGCTCCCTAACCACTCGGGCATCTGGCCGAACGTCTGTATTTTACCTGTAATCGAGAGCTTTTTCTATGAATTAGGGGGAAAAATTTGAGCGGCAGACCGGATTCGGACCGGCGACCTCTTCGTTGGCAACGAAGCATTCTACCACTGAACTACTGCCGCAACTCTAGATAATTCTAGCGGTTGAGCGGGGTTGTGTAAAGGAGTGAAAGGACTTAAGATGTCCCCAAATGGCAAAAAAGAAAAAACAAAACCTCCAAAAATTAATTGCAAAGAAGCAGCAGCTCCAACGAGTTGCCCAAGGAGCTGTAATTTCGTTTAGCGAAAATTCCCAAACTGAAAATTTTCAAAAACCTGAAGTCGCCGTTACTCAAACAACAACTTACCAGCCAAAAGCAACCAGAGACCGAGCTCTTCGAAAAACTGCACTTAGTATTGTTGTTATCGCCGTCTTACTGATTGCAGCAGTAATTTTTGACAAAAAATCTCCGTATCTCAACCAATTCGGGGACTGGATCTACAACGCCTTACGCTTACAAGGCTAACCTAAAAATTAATTACCGCACGTACTTTGTTTAGGGTCCAAAGATTATCACTGAAAAACCAACTAAACAGATAATAATAACGCACCAGCCAACTAGTACGATTGGCACTTTGCGACCCAATACAGCGAGAATTGTTCCAGCCAAATACGTGATCCCGAGTAGTAGTAACGTCAAAATATTGGGGCCGCTTGAGGGCAGGACTTGATCGGAAGTTGCATTGAGACCGATCTCCGTTCTTTGACCTGACGCTATTACCAACGCCGCGCCTATAAAAACTAGTATTCCCGCAAGCGTTGAACGAGATCTAGCCGAAACTAGCCCAGCAATATGCTCGCCGTGTATATCGTGATTATGATGGGTCATAAGAGCAAGCTGTCCCTTGGGGTAAAACGCACCTTCGCAGTCCGGACATTTCCAGTACTGGGTTCCAGCTGGTAGATCGTCTCGCTCCACGCTAGCCAGTAACGAATTATCATTCGAGCAAACCAGATCCATCTGTTTCAATGAGTAATTGGGAGTTGGGACATCGACTTTATTTATAGAATCTATTGATAAGAATTCCGTTGGTTCTCGTTCAAACCAAAAACCACCGCATTGGTTACAGTGTTTTGCCCAAGTGCCACTTCCGCCAACTGTTTTTAAATTGACGTTGTCAAAATCCCCACCGCACATCGGACACTTCAGAATCCCCTCCCATCCATTGCTTAAATGTAGCGTAATTAAGTTTACTTTCAAGAAATTTGAAAATTTTTCACTATTAGTAAGGCTTGTCTAATCGAATTTATTGCTATTGGCCTTCCGTGATGCCGCCACCATGTAATTTGTCTGCGGATATATGCCCGACTAGCCGCTTGGGATTGCAGAACTGTCTCTTCACGTTCCAGTTGGCCATCTAGGTATCTGTACGCATAACGATAATCAAGACCAATACTATTTAGCCACTCTCCAGAGATACCGCTATCAAGAAGCTTCTTGGTTTCGGCTACTAAGGCGTCAAAAATCTTTGGAAATCTTTCATCTGATTTTCTGTTAAGAACGCTTCTCTCAATATCTGGCATTAAAATCAAAGGTTCAAAATCAACTGGCTGGTTATTCTTAGCAAATCGTCCACCACCTAGCTGATACCCTTCTGTTAGCGCCGTGACGTACAGTCCTGTACCGCCAACAACAATCGGTAGCTGACCTGCTGCCCAAATCTCCCTTAACATTTTCCGTGCTAGAGTTAGCCAGTCAGCTACAGTAAATCGATCGCCTGGTTCGACCACATCAATTAGTAGTTGTGGTATTCCGTCAACAATCCGAGCTTGATAATTTCCCCATTTCCCCGGTACGCCTTCCTTGTTTGTACCGATATCCAATCCCCGGTAAACCTGCCTAGAGTCGGCAGAAACAATTACACCATTAAATTTCTTGGCTAGCTTAACTGCTAGCTTTGTTTTTCCTGACCCAGTGGGACCAACAACGGCAATCAGCTTGTGCATCTTTGACTTGAGTAATTTTTTGAGTTAAGAAAAGGTAATGTTAGTTATCCGTAACTTGACCAAACAATTTTACCAGAGAAACGAGGAGATTACTGTCGTTGACAATCTGTCTCTGACGGTCAAAAAGGGTCAAGTGTTTGGTTTAATCGGCCCTAACGGTGCAGGAAAAACAACCACTGTTAAGCTAGTTGCTGGTTTACTATTCCCCGGTAAGGGAAAGATATCTATCGGGGGGTTTCCGGCAGGAACGCTTGAAGCCAAACGAAAAATTGGTTTTATGAACGAGAATCCTCAGTTCTACTACCACCTAAAAGCCCGTGAAGTTATGGAATTTGTCGCGGATTTATTTGAGATCGAGAAAACAGTTGCTACTAAAAAAATCGATGTTTTATTAAAGGAAGTCGGCCTTAAGGATGCTAAAGAGCTAGCGGTTCGTAAATTCTCTAAAGGAATGCATCAACGTTTAGCGTTTGCAGTGGCCCAAATTAATAACCCCGAATTACTAATTCTGGATGAACCGCTTGATGGACTGGATCCACTCGGAAGATTGGATTTCAAGCAGATGATACTGAAATTAAAAAAATCTGGTGCAACAATATTCTTTTCTTCGCACATACTCTCCGACGTCGAAGAAATTTGTGACGAAGTAGCCATTTTGCATAAAGGAAAAATTATTGCTCAAGGATCGCCAAAAGATTTAGTTAAGTCGTCAAAACAATCCTTAGAAGAACTGTTCGTTAGGAGTATTCGCAATGCGTAAGGTACTCTGGGCGATCACTCTTAATACTTTTCGAGAAACTTTGCGCGACAAGCTACTATATTCCCTAGTGGGGTTCGCTGTTTTAGTTATTGCCGCATCTCTTCTGGCTGGCTCGGTTTCGCTCGGCCAAGACGCCAGAGTAATCCAAGACTTCAGCCTTACGGCAATGCTTGCTTTCCTACTTATTATTACCTACTTCATCGGTACACAGCTGGTATTTAAAGAGGTGGAAAGAAAAACAATCTATCTCGTCTTAAGTAAGCCGGTGTCTAGAGAAACTTTCTACCTCGGTAAATTCCTTGGGCTTTGCCTAACTATTCTTGTTGCCGGACTAATAATGGCCGTTATGTTTGTTATCGTCCTGTTTGCAAAAACCCACTCTGTGCCAACGGCCGCCTACTTTGCAGCTGGAGCTGTAATCTTGGAGGCTTGGTTACTTACGGCGGTTAGTCTACTTTTCAGTTCATTTACCTCGCCGCTATCGAGTGCCATCTACACCTTCGGCGTAACTCTAATCGGTCACGGTTCGGCAACTGTTTGGCTCTTAAGCCAGAAGGCCTCACCTGTAATACGCACAATCCTTGAAGGAGTCTACTACATATTCCCGAATCTAGAAAAGTTTAATTTACGCAACGACGTCGTTTTTAATCTAACTCCCAGTGCCAGTCAAGTTGGTCTAATTCTGCTCTACTTTGCAACGTATACCGTATTCTTGTTAATCCTGGGCGTGGCGGTTTTCCGCAAAGATGAGTTCTAAGAGTCAGCCATTTCCTGGGGTCTGGAAGCAGATCGACTTGAAAAAGGTCACCATTATCTGGGTTCTTGTTTTCTGGGGGCTAAGTTTTGTCGGACAAATAAATTACGATTCTTGGCGACGATACTCACCACCAAAGTTATCAGGGGTTGATTACAATGTGTATATAGAACCGCAGCCACTTTCGCCAACTCTAGCAAAGGCCGTGAGCTTTGGTTCAACCGAATTTCTTGCCGATTATTACTGGCTGACCTTAATCCAATACTACGGTGGAGGTACCCCAAACGGTAAATACCGAAAATTAGCCGAACTTTTCAGCCTTGTTACGGATCTATCACCAAAATTTCAACAAGCATACCAAACTGGGTTAATAATTTTACCGGGCGAGGGATTTCCTGATCAAGCTATCCAGCTAGGTGAAAAAGGGAAGAATAATTTACCAGATAGCTGGGAAATGCCGTACTACACCGGTCTCGTTTACCATATTTATAAAAAAGATTATGTTTCTGCCGCTAAAGAATTTCAAATTGCCGCTACTAAGAAAGATGCCCCACCAATAACGCAGTACTTTGCTGGTATATATTACAAGGAAGCTGATCAGCGCCAACTTGCTTACCAAATTTTTAAAACTGTTCACGATACTACAAAGGACGACTTCGTTCGTGAAAGGAGCGGCAAACAACTACTTCACCTGGAAATGATTTTTTTTCTAGAGGATGCAGCCACCAAATACCGCCAACAATTCGGTCGTTACCCATCTACCCTTCAGGACTTAGTAACTAAACAATTCATTAAAGAAGTACCTGTTAGTCCGCTCGGGGTTAATTTCGTAATCGATCCTCATAACGGAACGGTTAGCGAATCTAGAAAGTAAGTTTCTACGGCAGCAAGGGATATACATAGCCGTCTTCGCTAACGGCTTCATGGTCTGGCGTCCAGGTTTGTAGAGCAAACCGGGCTGAACTTTGAGATTCTTGATTATTCGAATGTGCCCTCACTCTAGTCTCAAAGACCCCAAGATAACTAAAATCGTCTATTTTAAACTTAATTTTGAAGCGACCTGTTTCGTCCGCAGTTGCTCTAAGGGTCTGGGCATTGTTTACGCTACCGTCAGGATAGACCGTGACTATCTCAAGTGTCGCATTAGGAGAGGTTGTGATTTTCATCTCCTGGGTTTGCCCTAGCTTCACGCGGGGTTGGGCAAACTCGACTAACAGTGGAAATGCTTGCTTAGTAATAGTTGTTTCTGCCGAAAGAACCGTACTGCTTATTTGGACTGGATCACTATGGCGAACGATACTTTTGTTCCAATTTAAGCCAACGGCCGCTAGGGCTAGAACCACTAATGTAAAAATAGAATTACGGACCATCTTTGACATGTTCAATCATATTGTAACAAACCGGTGCGACAGTTGCTTGGACATGAGAAATATGAGTATGTTAGTTGAGCATGACTGATGTAATTATCGTTGGTTCAGGAATGGCGGGTCTATCCGCTGCCCTCTATACGGCTCGCTACGAGCTCTCAACATTAGTTATCGGTGCCGAGCTTGGGGGTGCAACTTCTACGGCCTGGACCATTGAAAATTATCCAGGATTTAAGGCCATAGATGGATATGATCTGATCATTAAGGTTAAGGAGCAGGTTGAGGCACTAGGTGCCAAGGTTGTCGCCGATAAAATTCAAAAAATAACCAAGTCTGACGGTGGATTTAAATTAACTGGGGAAGCGGGAGAGGAATATCTTGCAAAGTCGGTTATCTTTACTCACGGTGCCGCCAGACGCAAGCT
>JAUSEP010000012.1 GCA_030650195.1 Candidatus Berkelbacteria bacterium
ATGCACTGGGTCCACCATAATGATAATGTAGAGTGTGATGATTTATTTAATCGGCGGGCCACCAAGGTGTGGTAAAACAATCCTCGCTAAACGACTATCCAACAAGGTTGGGGTTTCTTGGATTTCGGCAGATACCCTTGAATCAATCGCGAAGCAGTATGTGCCTGAAGTTGATCAGGCGAGACTATATCCAAAAAATGTGTTGCGCAATAAGACAGCTCGTAGCAACGACCAAATGTATTTGCAGTTTACAACTTCAGAAATACTAGACGCCTACATTACTCAGTCAAAAAGCACCTGGAAAGCAGTAGCTACTCTAGTTGAGTGCATGGTCAAAGACGACGAAGATCTTATTATTGAGGGCCATCAAATTCATCCGGAACTGATAGATGAACTGGTAACATCGGCCAAGCAGATTCGATCAATTGTGCTCATAAAAAATAAGGTTACCGATATTGTTGAGACAGCTCGGGCCAGCCAAGAGAAGAACGACTGGTTTCTTAAACGAACGGTTGATCCTAATATTCATCTCAAAATTGCTGAAATGATCGCGGGTTACTCCAAATATTACCAATCAGAGGCAGTTAAATATAATCTGCCAGTAGTTGAATATAAAGGAGACTTTGAGAATCAAATTACAGTCGCTCTTAACTCATTGCTGGGAGGCGTTTAATAAACACGCGCAATATGCGCTCTCATTAGTACATCTATCCATTTGAGAAACGGTTCAATATAAGATACACTGGGTCCACCACGAAATAAAAAAGGCTAAATCTATGTCAGAAAAAGAGAAGGGTTTTATAGCTCCAGACGAGTCATCACCACAAGAGGCAACTACAGCGTCTGAAATTGATTTCGAAAAACCACCAGAAGCCAAAGGTGATAGATCTGATGAACAGCGTTCAATAAATCTGATAGAAATACCGCCCAAGTCAGAGTCAGAGGTAATAGAACCGCCCTTGGCAAAAGCGTTACGGCTACTATTGAAAAGATATGCTAATCGTGAAGATTCCGATCAGCACTATCAGATTTCGCATGACATCTCTTCAGCAGTGCGGTACAAAGACGCAGCCAAGTTGATAGACGCACTGACGCGGTTTGGAATGGCCCAAAACAAGGTGAGCTCTGGACTTATGCGTGGCATTGAAGCTGATTGTGCCAAGGAGTCGTCGGCGATCATCGAAGCGCTCAAAGCTGCTGACCAGATTCCTTGGGACGACTTGTGGCGGGCGGTAGGATATGATCCGCAACCTGTGCCTGTACCCGAAGCGCTAAATGAAGATGAGGTGCTTATCGGTGAACAGTTTTTAGAGCAGTTTATTAACAATAACCCGGCGCTGTCTAACGCTGCCCGAGATAAGATGATTGATACGGTCAGAATTGTTCGCGGGCCGTGGCATGTTATTGGTTTGGTTGAAAGTGTTGTCGAGGAACCAGAAAAACGGAGAGTGGTGGTAAAAAACAACAGCAGAAATAAAGCAATGTCGTTTTTTTATTATTAGGACTGAATATGAATGATCGATTCAAACATCGGCTCTGCCGCCTGTCTGCCAACCTAAGGTGGGTAAACCGGTAGGCAGGCGTCAATATAATGGCAATTGATGTTTGATAAGCTAATACACAAATACGGTTCTCCCCTATACGTTTATAACGCCAATCTCATTTGTACCAGATACAGAGAGTTAGCGTCTTTCTTTAATTATCCACACTTAATAATTCATTATGCCTGTAAGGCCAATAGTAATGAATTTATTCTTGAACTTTTACAAAATGAAGGAGCGTCAATTGAAACTGTCAGTCCGGGTGAAGTATTACTAGCTCTAAAAACGGGCTTCAAACCAGATCAAATTATCCATACCTGCAGTAATATCTCCCAAACAGAGTTGGCTTGGCTAATTAAAAAACGAGTCATTATCAATCTTGATTCTCTTAATCAAATAAGATGGTATGGGGAATTAAAACCCGGGTCAGGTATTTCGATTAGAGTTAATCAAGGAATTGGTGCCGGTCATCACGCTCACGTCGTCACCGGTGGGCCGGCAAGCAAATTTGGAATTGATATCAAACAACTTGATGCAGCTGTCTCTCTAGCTCAAGAATATGGTCTTAGCATCAGTGGCATCCATCAGCATATTGGTTCCAACGTGCTTAGCGCGCCAATTCTTTTAAAGTCAATCAAAGCTCTGTTAACTACGGCACGCGATTTTCCAAAGCTGAAATTTATAGATTTTGGAGGTGGTTTTGGAGTACCATATTCAGCCAACGAAAGCCCACTAAATATGAAGGCGTTGGGTCGGTTAATCACTAAAGAGATGAAAGAATTTACCGACGCTTATGGTAGTAAGCCACTAATTAGATTTGAGGCTGGTAGATATCTAGTGGCGGAATCAGGCAAATTACTGGTGACAGTAACTGACATTAAGAAAACTCCCTCTAAGATATTTGTCGGGGTTGACTCGGGTTTTAGCCATTTAATAAGACCGGCAATGTACGGCTCATACCATCAAATAATTAATTTAAGCCGACCACATGCGAAAAAAGAAACTGTGACTATTGCAGGTAACATCTGTGAGTCTGGCGATGTGTTCGCTGTGGGCAGATTATTACCGCTACCCAAAGTGGGTGATGTGTTGGCGATTCTAAATACAGGGGCGTACGGATACTCAATGAGCTCAAACTACAACTTACGTCCCCGGCCGGCAGAACTGATGATCACCGGTTCACGTTTTAGACTAATAAGAGAACGCGAGGTGTTATAACAAGTTGTTTGTTAATTTAGCACACAGGTTGCGTCTCAACATGTTCCGCCTCCGCGCTGGTAAAATCTAAAACCTCAAAGTTATTTTTTCGGAGGTATTCAGCAGTTACATTGTAGAGTACAGGAGCAAAGTTTGTAGTAATTGTTTCTGTCTTTTCTATTTTGCCGTCAACTTTCGCTTCTCGATATATTTCGTTATACCTAAAATATCGTTCTCCTCTTTTGACAAAAAGATGATTCTTCTCAAATACATGAAATTTTTCAGGTATCGGGTGGGGAGATACTAGCTGCCCCTTCAGATGCGCATCTGTAAGCCAGATCTTTAACTGGAGTGGATACTTTGACGTGTTTCGTATTTTTAGATCAATTAGGTTATACATAATTGTTGCACCACCGCCAAACGGTAAAGTTCTTCCCGAGTCAGGAAAAACGTCCAATGAGTGATGATGTCTTTCGATTGTTTCAATCGGAGCGTGTAAAAAAATCCAGTAAAGAAAGTTAGATAGCTGGCATAGCCCGCCACCAATTCCCTCAACAACAGCGCCGTTGGCAAGCAACATACCATCAACATATCCATTTTTGTATGTTGGTCGGCCAATAATTTGCCAAAGCGAAAAGATATCGCCTGGCTGGATAGTCACTCCATTCAAGCGCAAGATAGCTTGCTTCAGATTTATTATCTTTTGTTCTTGCAGCCTCGCATCACTATCTCCAAGACTGCGCCGCAACGCCGACTGATGTCTCGCGACAATGCACTCGAAGAAATCATCTTTTTTTGAATATTTGATGTGAGAGTCTAAAAGACTTTGAACTTTTCTCGTTCCTTGACGCCAAAACATAATCGGTTTTTTTAACTGAGGATATTTGCTGGAAAGAGCAATTCTTTCGGGGTTTTCGTAGTCATATATAGACCTAGCAATTACATTTTCTATTTGCGTCATAGTCTCTATTATTTAATAATATTAACCTCACATTAGTTACTGTAAACAGTCGCAGACATGCAGTGACACTGCCCTTTATAAAAAGTAACCAACGTCTCTCACGGGCAGAGACGCTGGTCGGGACTGTGGTAGGGGCCATGGCGTGCCCTACTCGATTTTGAGGCTGCAGGTTCCTTCCACACGTCTGGAGCCGTCGGTCAGGCCGATCCACATCTCGGCCCTGTACGCGCCGACCTCATTCACCACGATCATGAAGGGGTCATCGTGGGAGCGCTCGAAGTCGGCGAGGATGTCGTCTCCCTCATGGAACACCCACACCACTTCCTCGCCGGGGCTCACTCCCCCACGGTTCGTCGGGAGGGCGAAATGGATCCACTGGTCGGGCGGGGAGATGTAGCTGATATTCCCGTCGATCAGCCTGGTAGCCAACTCCGATCCGGCGGTATCGGTCGCGAACAGCCGGGCGGTGGGCGGCACGGTGTTGCTACTCCCACAACCCACCAACAGGGTGGCAACCATCGCCACCAATGAAACACAAAGAAACCTTCGCATGGTCTTCCTCTTTCCGGTTGGTAAACATCTGCTCTCATGAGTCAGACGTGACACTCGACTTACAGTTATGTCATACTATCCTTGTATTGTCAATAGGCTAGGACTGCATTATTGGGTGCAGCCGTTTCAGAAACGGTTCAATAGCTATTTTGGTAAATGAGGCATATCCGCAATCGTATCAAAGTATTGTAATATACGTATCATTATGATACGATGAACCAAATGATAGATACGTTTATTAAAAGTCTAACTGTCCAGCAACAAGAGATCGTATCGGTTTTTTTGGCCAAGAATGACTCGCTTCAATCCTCCGAAGTGCACAGTCTGCTTGGTGCCGTGAATAAAGACCGGGCTCTGGTAACAGTCAAGCGCTTGCTATCCGAAATGACCGAGGCGGGACTGCTTGTTGTTAGTGGTTCTGGACGGTCAACCAGATATACATTGACTGAGTTTGGCAGGTTGGTGGCAGATATCGATCCAACGGTATACTGCGCCGTTGAACCTGACAAGCGTTTTGGGTTACACCAGTATAGTATTTCAATCTGGTCAGCGGTTTCCGAAGCTATATTCACCAAACAAGAACAGGGCCAGTTAGATGAAGCTACGATTGAATACCGAAAAAGAACGACTGATCTGCCGGCCGAAATAGCCCAGAAGGAGTTGGAAAGACTCGTCATCGAGTTGTCGTGGAAATCATCGAAGATCGAAGGCAATACGTACACTCTTTTAGATACGGAAAAGTTAATTCTTGAGAACAAAACCGCATCAGGGCACGATCGAAAAGAGACTCAAATGATTCTTAATCACAAGGATGCCTTTCTCTATCTGCGATCGCATCTAAAAACGTACCAAAAGCTAACGCGACGTAATTTAGAAGAGCTTCACACTATTTTGGTTAATAAACTAGGTGTAGACACTGGTCTACGTCGTAAACCGGTCGGTGTTACCGGCTCGATCTATCGGCCAATTGATAATTACTACCAGATATCCGAAGCAGTAGACGATCTAATCAAGGCGGTGAATAGGGCTACGTCACCTCACCTGAAGGCACTCTTGGTCCTCCTTGGCATTAGTTACATCCAACCTTTTACTGACGGAAATAAACGTACGGCGCGGTTGATGGCCAACGCCTTATTACTTAGCCATCGCTGCGCCCCATTGTCGTACCGTAGTGTTGATGAAAATGAGTATCGTGAAGCGATGCTGGTTTTCTATGAAACTAATTCAGCAATGTCTCTAAAGAAGATATATATTGAGCAATATAAGTTTGCCGCAATTAATTACGCGGTGAAGTAGTCCCCTTGTGATTAGCATCAATGTTCAAATCACGCTGGGTCATCGCTCTCACCTTCTTTAAGGCAATTGCTCGGCCATCTTCTAACAGTACCTTCCCGCTTTTGTGATCAAAAAACTTGCCGACCGTCGTCGTACCGTCGCGATAAAATATCTTAATGGTTGTCCCTTTTGGGAAGCTACTGTGCACTGTTTACTAAGTCTGGGGCTGAATAAGTTCTAAAATATTTCTTACCTCTACTTGAAAATCATTATGGTTTCTTATTCCTATACCCCCAGGTCGGCTATCGTCGTGATTAATCATTGGAAAGAGTTTGCTGTATCCATTTAAAACTAGACTATAAATTCCAGTCCGTGTCAAATCTCTTCTTTCTAGCTCTTGTATTGTATGTTTCAAGCTATCAACAACACCCTGACAAGCCCTTTCTAAATTATTTTCAGCATTTACTGTAAAACCTTCCAATACAGCTTTAAGGGGACTTATTATTTCTGACAGATCGATCTCAACTTCATTATCTGCCACAGGCTCAATATGCTCGGGTGTTCCTTCTCTCATAATTGTTATTTATTAATATTAACCAAATTATACAAGCTTCCCACTTAATAAATCAATATGCGCTGGTTCAATGCATATCGTGCACATTCCGTCAGGCACCTATAAACAATTTAACATAGTCACTTATGAGACAATAAAAATAAGGTGTACAGAAATTAGGAGTTTGATAAGGTGATAGAGCTTAGTGCTTCAATGAAGTTACATGAAAAGGATAATTCTCATTGGTCTATTGCTCATAGTTCTACTGGTGGCCACCTACACCAGTTACCTTTCATATGTCGGTAAATTCAAGGAGCTGTCAGGAACACCTCATAATAAGTATGAACAGTTTAGCGTTACCAGCTTAAGCCGAGATCAACTGGTAATTAATGGCTGGTACTTGCCGGGTAACCAATGTCAGACGTTAGTAATTGTGGCTGGTTGGAGTGAGAATCGCACGATTCTATTAGACTGGGCCGAATACTGGCAAGAGCAGGGGTTTTCGGTGGTCGTTTACGATCCGCGGGGCGGCACCGGTAAAAATACGATGGCTAACCGTGAACAAGGAGATTTACAGGCGGTTATCGCTTGGCTGAACCAAAAAAAGATACCAAAAAGCAATATTGTACTCGTGGGCCATTCGGTGGGTGGCGCCGTCGCCCAGGCGATAGCGGCTGATGATAATTATGGCGGGCTGGTACTAGTGAGTAGTGTTTATGATATGAACCAGACCCGCAAGATGATTTTTGTTGACCGAGGTCTGTGGTTTCCGGGCATTTTTGCGTTTGGCAATATGATAACCGACCGCGTGATTTACGGGTTCAAGACTATCTCGCTGACTAAAATTTGGCGTGACATCAAGACCCCGGTCTTAATTCTGCATGGCACAGCTGATGAAAAGTCACCAATCGCTCTGGTGCGCGAGCGAATAAACAGTAAACCCAAAACTACCCTATTTGAGGTTGATGGTAACCACCGGGTATTTCTGGATGATGGGCCACAGCGTCAACAAGGTTCGGCTAAAATAATTACATGGACGAAACAACTCACCTGCCGCTCAAATTAGGACGCAGTCATTTAGGGGCGTTCCTGAAAATATCCTTATTCTTGGGCTTGGTGTTATTGCTCTTATTTATCATCCTTTACTCCACCAAAAAAGCTGACCCGGCCTTGAAAGTTGGGCCGGTAATTGAGAAGTTGAACAAGGTGCACGGTGTGGTTTACGTGGATGCCGGTGCTGACAGCTATAGCCAATTAAATAAATTTAGCCCCTACTCTCACCTACTGAACACGGTGCGCTGTGATCAACAACCCGATGTCTGTCAAAAAAACGAGGTCACGGTCTACCCCAGCATCGTGCTGACCGACATTGGTACCGACCTCGAAGGTATTCAGACTATTGAAGATCTCAATTCCCTTTTTAATCAGATTGGTATCTGATAACATGAT
>JAUSEP010000014.1 GCA_030650195.1 Candidatus Berkelbacteria bacterium
GCCTTGAGTGCCAAAAGCGTATTCTCTTTAGTAGATTTTTTTGCAATCAGAAGCGTTGGCTCGTAGGAAGGAGTGACAAAAAAGTAATCTATCAAACCCTCTATCTCTCCTAGAGTTTTTAGTCGATCGTGCACTAGGGCGATCGTGTCCAAAAAGTAGTCAGGTTTAGCTAGAGTAAGTTTAAGAAGCTCGGGATTGGTAATAAATTTCTGGGCTTCAGAGGCAACCTCACCAATAGATTTTTGACGGATATAGTAGCCATTCATCCAAAGAAGTTTTTCTGTATCAAAGATAGATGGGCTTTTACCAACTCGATTAATCTCAAATTCTTCGATCAGCTCCTGCATCGAAAAAATCTCTCTATCCGTACCGGAATTCCATCCTAATAATGCAATGAAATTAACCAACGCATCTGGTAGAAAACCTTTGGCTTTGTAATCGTCAGATATAGAAACTGGATTTTTACGTTTACTCATCTTCGATCGATCGGCATTAAGAATAAGGGGGAAGTGGCCAAACTGTGGACTTAGGAAATTCAAGGCATTGGCTAACAAAATTTGTTTAGCAGTATTGACTAAATGTTCCTCGCCCCGTAACACATGGCTTATTTTCATTAAGTTATCGTCAATAACATTTGACAACACAAAAAGTGGCATACCATCCGAACGTTGAATAACAAAATCTCCAAACAAGGAAGCGTCGAACTCAACCTTGCCCCGAATAAGATCGTCGAAACTTACTGTCTGGGGTTCGACAACAAACCGAACCGCACTGGTTCTACCGGCTCGTTCAAATTGGTCTATTTCGGTTGCAGAAAGATTACGGCAACGACCAGAGTATTTCGGAGCCACATTTTTACCCTGCTGAGCTTCCCTCTCAGTAGTTAGCTCTTCCGGTGTGCAGTAGCAACGGTAAGCAAGTTTTTTTTCGATTAGTTGAGCGACGAACGGCTCATAAAGCCCAAGTCGCTCTTGTTGGAAGTATGGGCCATATGAACCTTCTACTTCTGGCCCCTCATCCCACTCCATACCTAGCCACTTCAGACCCTCTAAAATGTCTTTTAGTGAAGCGTCGTCGTGACGTTCTTTGTCAGTATCTTCCACTCGCACAATAAACTTTCCCTCAAATTTCTTTGCAAACAAATAATTAAACAGGGCTGTTCGAGCCGTCCCGATATGGAATCTGCCTGTTGGTGAGGGCGCAATACGAACTCGAATTTCTTCAGCCATTAAATTCAATAATACCTTTGTAATACTTACTTTTGGGAGATTCTACGGCGTTGCCGATAACAGCTAGATCAACTCGGGCGCAATTTGTTTGGTAGCTAGCCATTAGTTCGTGTAGTAACAAAATATATTTTTCCCTTTCAGATACCGTTAGTGCTTCGATTAACGAACCTCGACTCTTGTCTTCAGAGCAAACTTTAACAACAACCATAGTCGAGCCGTCTTGAGCTAAGAAATCAACTAAACCGTATTTAGTTCGAAGATTCTGTTTCAGAGTCTGGAGTTTTTTCTTCTCCAACAGGCTCAGTACCCTGCTCTGGGCTTTCGTCGTTCGTAACTGGTTCTTGAGCTTCATCGGGTTCATTCTCGCTTGTTTCTGGGTTTTCGGCAACTTCAGTTTTTTCTACGATTCCTTCTTCATGTCGCTCTTGCTCTTCAGCAACTGCTTCTTTTTCGGCCTTAATCTCTTCCCAAATCGTACCCTCAACACCTTTGTCTTTAAGTTTAAAACGTCGAGAAAGAGCGTAACCACGGACAAAATTAAGCTTGGCTCGGCGAACTTTTCCAGACTTAACGCGCTCAACTTTGGTTACCCAGGGCGAGTGTAATGGGAAGGTTCTTTCAACTCCGATACCGTCAACAACCTTACGGACGGTAAACGATCCTTGGAAAGATTTAATCGCCTTGGTACCAATTACCAACCCTTCAAAAATCTGGATTCTTTCTTTGCCGCCTTCACGGATTTTGTAATGAACTTTAACTGTCTCGCCTGGGCGGACATCAGCAACCTTGTCTTTCATTTGCGTGGCCTGAAACTTATCAATTACTGCGCTATTCATTTTATTTAACGGAAACAAAAGTTTTAAGAGCTCTGTTACCGGCAAAGTTAACGACTTTCTTTTCTGTGAATTGAACTTCACCATCTTTTACGGCAAAAATTGTGTCGTCACTGCCAACCATTACGCCGTCACCAGTGAAGTACTTACTACCCCGCTGACGAACAATTATCATGCCTTTTTTAACAATTTGACCACCATAAAGCTTCACTCCCAGTCTTTTGGACTGTGAATCTCGGTTATTCTTACTAGAACCTTTCGCTTTGGTATGCGCCATTAGTAGAGAAAATTATATCTAATTTCTTGAGAAGCGTCAACGAATCTTGGTGAGTCGCTTTGTCTACTAACTAGTTTTCCTTTCCGTTTTGCTAAAAACACTACTAGTTGTTACAACAAGAAAGCCCATGAGTAAGCACGACTTTGTCCATCTTCATGTTCACTCCCACTATTCCTTACTGGATGGTTTGGGTAAGGTGCCTGAGTTAGTAACTCGAGCTGTTGAGCTGGGTATGCCGGCCCTAGCAATCACTGATCACGGTGTGATGTACGGAGCAATCGATTTCTACCTAGAGTGTCAAAAGCAAGGTATTAAACCAATTATTGGTGTGGAAGCTTACGTTGCAAGACGCAAGATCACGGATAAAACTCCCGGCGAGGACACTAAGCCTTACCACCTACTGCTTTTAGCCAAAAATTTTCAGGGTTACCAGAACCTCATTAAGCTTACCTCTGCCGCTCACTTGGAAGGTTACTACTACAAACCACGTCTTGATCGAGATTTATTGTCTCGCTACTCCGAAGGACTGATCGCTACTACTGCTTGCTTAGCCAGCGAAACCTCAAGACATATTGAAAATAAAGATTTTGAGGGCTTGAACAAAACGGTTGGCGAATACAGCGAGATCTTTGGCAAAGACAGCTACTACCTGGAGCTTCAACATCACCCTTCGATACCCGAGCAACAAGTTCTAAACCAACACCTAAAGAGCCTCTCAGCGAAAACTGGTCTTCCTTTAATCGTGACCAACGACGTTCACTACATTAACTCCGAGGATCGAGTTGCCCACGACCAGCTGGTATGTATCCAAACCGGTAAGTTAGTTAGCGACAAAGACCGAATGGTCTACGGCGGTGACTTCTCTCTTAAATCCCCTCAAGAACTAGCCGATGCTTTCACCGACGTACCGGAGGCCTTAGCCAATACCCTGAAAATTGCGGATATGGTCAACTTGGAGATTCCGCTGGGACAGAGCCTCTTGCCTCATTTCCAGCTACCTAAGGGTGAAACCGAAGAGTCGTTCTTGCGTGCTTGGTGCGAAAAGGGTCTGCACGAACGTTACGGCGAAATTACTATGGAGGTTCGTTCGCGGCTAGACTACGAACTGGAAACTGTCTTAAAAACCGGGTTCTCTGGTTACTTCTTGATCGTTGCTGATCTGATTAAATTCGCGCGCTCAAAGGGTATCTACATCGGTCCAGGACGTGGTTCGGCTGCCGGTTCAATTATTGCCTACGTCACCGGTATTACTAATGTCGATCCGCTTAAGTACGGTTTACTTTTTGAACGCTTCTTAGACTTGAACCGTATCTCGATGCCTGATATAGATATGGATTTTGAAGATACACGGCGCGGTGAAGTGATCGAATATTTGAAAGAAAAGTATGGCTCTAATCACGTTGCAGGCATTATTACTTTTGGAACGATTATGGCTCGTGCTGCCGTACGAGACGTCGGGAGAGTTCTTGGCGTGCCGTACAACAAGGTAGACGCCCTAGCAAAACTAATCCCTCCGCCCGTCCAAGGCCGGCATGTACCTTTAGCGAAATCTATCGTTGAAGCCCCAGAGCTCAAAGTTGCCTACGACACAGACCCGGAGAACAAACAGATGATTGACGCAGCAATTAAACTAGAAGGTACGATCCGTCACGCCTCCCAGCATGCATGCGCTATCGTGATTTCAAAGGAGCCGCTGGAGAACTACGTTGCCGTCCAAAGCTCACAGGGCGGTGATGTCCACCAGGTAACTCAGTACTCAATGGGCCCTATTGAAAAGATCGGTCTGCTAAAGATGGATCTACTTGGTTTATCCAATCTAACCACAATGCACAGGGCAACTGAGATTATTGAGGCCGTTTATGGCAAAACAGTAGATATCGATAGCCTACCCATGGAGGATCAGAAGACTTTTGATTTACTAGCCAGGGGCGATACCATAGGCTGTTTTCAACTCGAGAGCAGCGGAATGCGACGTTACATCAAAGAGCTAAAGCCAACTAAGTTTGAGGATATTACCGCTATGGTTTCTCTTTACCGACCTGGTCCGATGCAATGGATCCAAAGTTTTATTAACCGTAAGAATGGCTTGGAAGATGTGAAGTACCTCCATCCGTTGGCTGAAAGCGCCTTACGAGATACTTACGGTATCCCTGTCTACCAGGAACAAGTAATGCAAATGTCCAAAGATATGTGCGGCTTTACCGGCGCCGAAGCCGACACCTTACGTAAAGCAATGGGGAAGAAAATTCCCAAGCTTATGAAGGAGATGAAAACAAAATTCATCGATGGAGCAATGAAAAACGGGGTCACAAAAGAGCAAGCAACAGACATCTTCCGGCAGATGGAGGATTTCGCCGCATATGCCTTCAACAAAAGCCACGCGACTTGCTACGCTATGATTGCCTTCCAGACTGCTTATCTCAAAGCTCATTACCCAGATTGTTTTATGGCAGCTTTGATGACTAGTGACTTAGGGGATACCGACCGGCTCTCTATCGAAATAGTTGAATCCGAGCGCCTTGGTTTGACCGTTCTTCCACCTGATGTGAACGAATCTTTTTCCGACTTTGCTGTAGTCAAAGAAAAGAACGCCTTGAGATTTGGTTTAGGAGCAATTAAAAATGTCGGTGAGGGCGTCGCTAAACTAATAGTTAAAGAGCGCAAAGCCAACGGTCCGTTCAAGAACTTGAGCGATTTCTTAGTCCGTAACGCCCCAAACCTCAATAAGAAAGTTTTAGAGAATTTAATTAAAGCTGGGGCGATGGATCGGTTTGAAGAGCGCAGCCGCTTGTACGCTGGACTCGAGATTCTAACTAAATTTGTTAGTGGGTTCGGCAAGACCGATGCGAGTCAACTCTCGATTTTTGGTGACGGCTCGAAAGAAACTGCTCTACCACCGCTGGATCTGCCACAAGTATCAGCAGACAAAAGTGAGTATCTCAATTGGGAAAAAGAGCTCTTGGGGCTTTATCTCTCTGATCACCCGCTCAAACAGTTCAGCCAGCTACTTGCCGAGATCGCTACACCAGTTGGCTCGTTAGATATTAGCCAGGCCGGTCAAGTTGTACGAGTCGGTGGTATTATCCAAACAACCAAAAAAATTACAACCAAGAGCAACCAAACAATGGGGTTTATAGAGCTGGAAGATCTGACTGGCACGTTAGAGCTGGTGGTTTTCCCGTCGCATTTCCAGGAACTAACACATCTCTGGAAACCAGACACCATGGTTTTGATAGAAGGTAAAATCTCGGACAAAGACAACTCCGTTAAAGTTTTGGTTGATCGGGCATGGGCTCTAAACGGACTTAATCCAGCTAATCTACCGAAAATGCACACAACTAACGGCAACGGTAACTACGGCAGATCAAGTGGCGAAAACGGTTACTCTTCCGGAACTGTGAGTAAACCAAAAGTTGAAAAGTTTGTTGTAGATCTACCAGATTCCACTAACAAAGACATGATAGCGAAACTTAAGAAAGTTCTCGAAGCTCATCCTGGCTCACTACCGGTTGAATTACGGATGATGCAGGGAGCACAACTTAAAGTTTTGTCTACCAAACTACGGGTAAAGCAGTCCGCTGACCTGAATGAGCAGTTGAGTAAGGTGTTGACAGTCGGCTAGACCTGTCTCGGCACTCTAGCTGGTTCTAAAGCCTGCTTTTGGATCTGGACAATCGCTTGCTGAACATCGTACGGATCTGTCACATCCTCCAAGCTTAGCTGCGAATTATCTGAAGCAGTCTTAATATTAACGGTTCCGAAATTGAGCATCGTCCGAACCGGCCCTTTGATTTCGGTTGAGATCTCCTGGATCCGATGAATTTCCGCCTCTGAGATTACTCGACCAAAAAGGCTGACCTGATCTATTTTGATTACTCTTTGGTTCGTCACTATATAGTCACAACCGTTCCACATAAACCAGAAATAAAAACTATAAAGGGCACCAATAACTATGGTTGCAATTATGACTATCGACGTTATCTTTGATGCACCAAAGCCAAGCAAGGCAACTCCAACTACAACAATAATAATTAGCCAGACCAGCAGAATCGGCATCAGTAACCATATGTGTTGCTTGGTAACTAACGCTACCGTTTCGTCAGAACGCTGCCCTCGGAAAGAATAAGTATCAGTATTGGCCTTCATAGTTATATGTTCGGCTTTTTACGGGATTGGGGCAAGATAAACAGCGCCATCACTACCATCGCTACCAGAACGGCCCAGAACTTGCCTGTTGTCTGAGTGTTAAGGGCAATCAGACCAAAGATAAGGCTAATGGC
>JAUSEP010000015.1 GCA_030650195.1 Candidatus Berkelbacteria bacterium
GTTGAAGAAAATCTATCGTGGTCTTCTGCCAGCAGGACAACACGAAGCGTTGAGCGAAACAACTCGCAAAATTGCTTCAAAACTCGGTGCTTGGTTACGTGGCCAGATATTCTTAATGTTTGTTGTTGGAGTATTTACCACAATTGGTCTGTTTATTGTGGGCTCTCCCTATGCATTAACTCTAGGTTTGTGGTCGGGGCTAACTGAAGTTATCCCAATTTTAGGTCCGTGGATCGGGGCAATCCCCGGAGTAGCAGTCGGATTAGTGGACTCACCGTTACAAGGATTCCTTACTCTTCTAGTTTATATTGTAGTTCAGCAGCTTGAAGGTAACGTTCTAGTGCCACGTATCATGTCCAAGGCTGTTGGTCTCAATCCCTTCATTGTTATTCTAGCCATTCTGATCGGTGGCAAACTCTACGGCTTAATGGGGGTGTTACTATCTGTCCCTATGGCGGCCGCTATCTCTGTTATCGCCGAGGATTGGACTTTAATTCGTGACACATTTTCTTCCAAACAAAAAAGTTAGCCGAGGCCGATGAATATTATCATCGGCTCTGTCACCTATCCGCTGGCCAACGGCGTCACCACCTCTATAAATACGAGCGTGGACGGTTTTGTTGCCGCTGGTCATAAGGTTGCCGTTATCGCACCGCACTATGATATTTTAGGCAAGATCCGGCCAGAACACTATCCGGTCAGCTCTTCAGAAATTGGTCGCTGGTTCTTGTCGGCTCTCCATAAAAAAGAACGCCTTTTTTCAGCTACTACTGCAGGTGAGGAAATCGAAAAAATTGTTGAAGATTTTAAACCCGATGCCTATTGGCTGCACACATTAACCTGGGCTCAGAACGCCTTTGAAAGAGCGATGCGTAAATCTGATAAACCAAACGTTCTGACATATCACACCTTAGTGGAGGATTATGGGCGGGCCTACGCCGGCGAAATTGGTGCCTGGAAAATGCGGACCCGATCTAGGGACGTTGCAAACGAGATGGATGCAGTTATTGCACCAAGCCAAGTCATAGCCAAGCGTTTATCTCTTTATGGAGTAAGGAAAGAAATTGACGTTATTCCAACGGGGATCAAGATACCACTTTCCGCTTACACAAAGAGTGAGATAGCCCAACGCTTCCATTTCCCAACAGATTCAACGGTTCTCCTCTATGTAGGTCGAGTGTCGCGTGAAAAAAACATTACGAAACTGATTCAGTTAACACAGCCACTTCTGCAGGAAAAGAAAACAGTCTTACTTTTAGTTGGACCGGGGGATTTGATCGAGACTAAAGATCGAGCGGCACAGTGGGGAATTGATAGGCAGGTCATTTGTGCAGGAGCCTTACCTAAGGAAGATACCCAAAAAATATACGGCGCAACTGACGCATTTGTTTTTGCCTCTCAAACAGAAACGCAGGGCTTAGTAATCGGGGAAGCAATGCTGGCTGGTACACCAGTTGTAGCACTATACTCGCCGATCCAACCGGAGGTTTACCCAGACAATACCGCCGTAGTTGTTCACGATCCGCGACAATTCTCTAATTCGATAAAGAATATTTTGAACGACGACGCGAAAAGAAAGCTGCTTACTATCACCGCGAAAAAGTTTGTAGAAGACAATTTTTCGATCGAGGGTATGATTACCAAACAAATCGCACTATTCGAGCGCTTGGTTAAGTAGGCTGTGGGTGGTAGAGGATTCGAACCTCTGACCCTCTCAGTGTAAATGAGATGCTCTACCAACTGAGCTAACCGTCCTTATATACCAACTACCAAGGTAGGCCAACTATATCAAGCCGAGGGGATAATTTCAAGGGATTAAAAAACCAGCCGGGGCGTAAAGCTAGGGCTGGTTGACGACGCGGGCGGCGCGGCGTAAGGCGCGTTGGCGTAAGCGCGGAGTCCAAGGTTGGTTGCCTTTTTCGACTTTCTCGAGGGTGGGCAGACCGAAGGTCTGGTCCCACAGAG
>JAUSEP010000016.1 GCA_030650195.1 Candidatus Berkelbacteria bacterium
CCAATAACATAAAGATCGTGCATACCCTTAGCCTGCATAGAGAGGTCGACTAGAATCTTTCCAGAATTACTGAAGGTAAAACCTTTAATTTTTGCATAAAGTTGGTTTGTCATTACCCCGGCGGTCCAAATAAGTGTTTTGGTCTTCAGTTTCATATCAGCAAGATAAACAGCCTCGATTCGGTTCTCCAGAATCGGTGTATTAAGAAAGATATTCACTCCCAGTTGGTGGAGGCGTTCAAAGGCCATCTCAGAGACTCTCTTATCAAGCATTCCTAGTAGACGATCTCCAGCTTCAAAAAGATCGATGATAATTGTATTAGGGTCAAGATGATGGTGTTTGGCCATATGACGAGCATAAACCGCCAACTCACCCGAAAGTTCGACTCCCGTAGGTCCGCCACCAACTAAAACTAGATGGATTGGTCGACGCTGACCATTTTTCAAGCCTATCGCCGCGTCTATAAAGGTTTCATGAATATGCTCTTTAAGACGCAGGGCGTCATCGATTGATCTTAGGGTGAAGGAGTGTTCTTTTAATCCCGGGACGTTCAGGTAGGCACACTCACTACCAAGAGCAAGAATTAGTGAGTCGTATGAGTATTTAGATCCATCCTTTCCAAGAATTTGTTTTGTCTTTGGGTATACGGTTTGGATAGTGTCTTCAATAACTTTAACGGGAGACTCTTCAAAAATAGTAGATAAGGGAATACAAACTTCCAGCGGTGAGCGTCCGGTAACAACCCTATATAAAGCAGCGTGATACTCGAAATGGGGTTTATCTGAGATAAGGGTAACGTCAAACTCGTCGCTGTGTTTGGCTAGCTCTAGTGAAGCCCGGATACCACCGAAGCCACCACCAACAACGATAACCCGATGTTTTTGACTCAACTCCCCCATAGCCTCAGGTTACCAGAAACTATGACAAGTTTGTGGTAGGTAGGAGCTCTGTGCTTATTTCGAAATGACTTTCAATGCAGTAATGGCGTAGTGCCTGACGCTATCAAGAATGTCGGGGAGTTCACTTAAGTCTCTTAGGGTAAACCATCTACATTCATCACTTTTCTCACGCTCGACAGACTGAGTTACTTGGTCCGTAGTAGACTTTGCTAGATAGGTCATTGTGACGTGTTCGTGGGATTCATTGATCCTGTGCCGGTTCATAAAGTATGGCGGAAGAAGCTCTTTGTAATCCGGCCTATTCTTATTATTGAAACTTTTGAAATCACCAAAGAGATCGATATCTAACCCAACCTCTTCTTTCACTTCTCGAATGGCAGCTTGGTTCGGATCCTCATCTAGCTCGATATGGCCACCAACCGAAAGCCAAATTTTATACTTATCATGCTTCCGTAGTAGAACTTTATCACCAGAGACAATAAAAACTTCAACAGTAAAATCTATTTTCTCGTGGATGTGTGGCATTGCCGTATTTTCACAGTAGCCACTTGCTAAGGGATAGCAAGACCCGATCTGATTACGAGCTTCCTTCAGGGAGGGCCACTGGAGCTGGACATTTATTAAAATTACTGCTATGATATCAGGACTTTACGTATACTCTGTGTCACAGAATTGCGTCAAGCAAAATAATATTTGCTTTCGGATTGTTGCCCTGTTCTAAAAACAAGCGGCTTTACTGTCTGGGAGCCACGACCAATTACATTTGGTCCAACCAACAGTAGAAAGGCTGTTTTTAGAAAATGTATAACAACACAAGAACTTCGAGGCGTCCCTCTTTAGGGAGAAGCCGTCAGCAACGAACGGGCCGTCGCAACCCGAGCTCAGGCTCAGGTGGTGTTCATCCGTCACGATATATCAACAAATC
>JAUSEP010000024.1 GCA_030650195.1 Candidatus Berkelbacteria bacterium
TTCTTTGATAATCGGAGCGGCAATCTTTTTATGGCCATTATCTGCAAAAGTTGTTTTAAGCTCTTCGAAGTACTTAGCAGCTTGCTCGATATTTAGGCTAGTGACGTCAATGATGTTCTTGTCTTGGATCTTGATCGAAAGTACTTCGACCCGTAAACGCTGTCCGTGACATGTCTGGCAGATTCGCTCAACCATATATTTCTCAATCTCATTTTTTAAATAGTCAGAATCAGTTTCGCGGTATCTTCGCTCTAAATTAGGCAGTACACCTTCAAATAGCTCTGGATCTCCGTTACCGGAGCCAGGCTCGCCGTGTAAAATCGTATTTAAAGTTGCCTCTGGTAGCTCGCCAACAGGGGTGTCAAGGCTGAAACTATATTTTGCAGACATAGTATTAAGAGTCTTTTGATACCAATTAGAGTGTGAGGTGGTTCGGCTCCAAGGTCGGATTGCGCCTTCGGCCAATGTTAATCTTGGGTTTGGAATAACTAATTCTTTATCGGCAACCATCTGTAGTCCTAAGCCTTGGCAGGTTTGGCAGGCACCCTCAGGGTTGTTAAAAGAGAAAAGTCTTGGTTCGATATCTGGGAACTGCCAGCCACACTGACTACAGGCATATCTTTGAGAGTAAAATCTTTCTTTAGTTAAATCTGGATTAGTAGCAAGGATTAATCCGCTACCTAGTTTAAGAGCTTTATCTACTAACTTTAGTAATTCAATGTGAGCGATTCCTTCAGATTGTTCATTAGATACAGGAAAATCCTGGTTACCAACCAGTAATTCAAGAGTGTGTCGTTTGTTCTTGTCGATATTTAAGGCCAGAGCTTCATCGATATCCATCTCCGTACCATCAAAACGAACTCTAATGACATTAGATTTCTTAGCCTGTTTAAGGTGGTATTTGTGTTCACCCTTACGGTTTTGGACAACGATAGCAAAAACCTTAACTTTAAGTGTTTCGTCAACAACAAAATCCCGCATAATTAGTCGAGCAATAGACTCAACCGTTTGGGGTTTTATGGCAATGCCGCACTTAGGGCAGAAAGGCGTTCCAGCTCGAGAGAAAAGCAGTCTAAGGAAGTCGTAGATCTCGGTAGCTGTTGCAACGGTTGATCGAGGGTTACGGGAAGCGGTTTTTTGATCAATCGCAATTGCCGGAGAAAGTCCTTCTATGTAATCGAAGTCAGGTCGTTCAATATCACTTAAGAACTGGCTTACATAAGAAGACAAGCTTTCAACGTATCTTCGTTGTCCTTCGGCAAAAATTGTGTCGAATGCTAAAGAAGATTTTCCAGACCCAGAAAGCCCGGTAATAATAGTAATCTTGTTTTTAGGAATGGTGACGTCTAAATTTTTTAAGTTATGCGTACGCGTCCCCACGATTTGAATGAAGTCTTGGCTGTCTCTATTTTGGTCTATCTTTAATATTTTGTTTGGCATATTGTTCTTGAGAAAGTTAATTTCTTTATTGAACCCCGTGCTGTCGGCAATTATACTGCACATTTGGGAGATAATGCAAGAGTCGACCCCGCGCAAAGTGCTTGTGGACCCTTGCAATTAGACACAAATTGGCTACAACAAGGAAAGCGTTACTAGCAAACGGATTATTAACTAATTTAGGAGGTGTGATTTGAAAGGAGCAATGGAAACAAACGGACCAGGTACAACAGTTGGGGTAAATGTGGCTTTGTCAGGAACATTAAAGGACCAGAATGATATCTCGGTTTTTGGCATGGTTGAGGGTGAGGTGATTTCCGAGAAGTCAGTCACCATTGGCCAGACGGCACAAGTTAAAGGACCTGTTAAGGGTGAGTTGGTTACAATTGCGGGCGTTGTTCGTGGTGCGATCAGCGCAAGCGAAAAGTTAGAGTTACTAGAAACCGGTAAGGTTTTCGGCAGCATTTCCACAAAGAACTTAGTAATACACTCCGGAGGAATCTTTGTTGGAAAATGTGAGATGCCAACAGGCGAAGAAACAACCGAAGAGCCCGAACCAGAATCTGAAATCGAATCAGGTGATACACCCTCCGAAGAAACATTGGTACCCGACGAAGAGTAGTGCTCGATGTATTATTACATCATGGAGCCGCCCTCAAGTCGGGCGGTTCGCCAGACCTACCAAAGATTGCGTGATCTGCTAACAAATCTCGGCATCGCTGGCGAGATGATGGCGGCGAGTCCTGCGCGTACCCCAGAAGAGTTGGCTATGATGGGTCTGGAAAGAGGTTACAGCACAATAGTTGCCGTAGGAGGAGATGCATTTGTTAACTACATTGCACAAACAATTATTGGCCAAGCGGTTCTAGGAATTATTCCTATCGGTGAAGCTCAGCAATCTGCTGAGTTAATTGGAACCAATAATATGAAAACTGCTGCTGAGTTTTTGAAATTTAGACGCCTTAGTACGTTTAATACCGTTACAGCCGATCCGGATTCGTTGATTTTTCTAGACGCGGTAGTTGAACCACCGAAACTAGCGAAAGTGAGTTTTGTGATTGACGGTAAGTTAAGGGGATACGCATATTTTAATAAAATGACTGTCACCAGGAATTTAGAGATAAAGATCGAAAGTCAGCACTTAGTTGAACCAAAAAAGTTTTTAGGATTGTTTTCAACAGGCGGTACAGTCGTCCAATCTCTAAGTCAGTTTCATGGTCGAAATGTTCGTTTAACTACAGAGCCAGATTTGGCCTTGCTAGTAGATGGGCGTCCAGTTGCTAAAACCCCTCTTCAACTTCGCCTTAACCCAAACTCCTTGAAAGTTATTACCAAGCGTGGTAGTATTCTCTAGAGCAATGGGACGTATTTTCAGTCCAGTTCAGGATGTACTTTAACCGATCCAAAGATTCGGTCTCTTCGAAACGGAGTTAAAATAGAGCGCAAACTTCTTACTAACGATCAGATTGTAGCGAGCGAAGTCTACTTGATTATGCCTGATGGCCGTTCGGCCGGGAAAGTCTCGTTAGACCAGGCTAAATATCTGGCTAGTCAGTACGAATTAGATTTAGTGTTGATTAACGTCAACGCTACTCCGCCGATAGCCAAAATACTTGACTACAATAAATTCCGTTACCAGCAAGAAAAACAAGCTCGCGGTACTGGTAAAAAAGTAAGTCAGCTCAAGGAAGTTCGTTTAAGTTACCGAATCGATCCCCATGATCTAGAAACTAAAGCTAACCAAGCAAAAAGGTTTCTTGAAGATGGGCACTTGGTACGGGTTTTCATTAAACTACGAGGTAGAGAGAATTTGTTTCTTGCTCAAGCCAAAGGTGGTTTAGAAAAATTCCTGGAACTTTGCGGAGGCCAATGGGAACAATCTATCACCCAGGTAGATAAACGTATTCAGGCCGTTATAAAACCAAAGAAATAAAAAATGCCAAAACTTAAGACTCATAAATCTAGTTTCAAACGAATGGTTCGCTTATCTGCGAACGGGAAATTAGTAATGAGAAAAATGTCTGTTGCTCACAGGGCTAGATTTAAATCCAAAAGAGCAAAACAACTTTCAACCCAAAATATAGTAGTGGTTGGTAAAACAGCAAAGAAATTACAAAAAATAGCTTTTAGATAATACAAAATGGCAAGAGTGAAACGAGCCCTACAAGTTAAAAAAAGTCACAAGAAGATTTTAAATGCGACCAAAGGCTACAAACTTGGTCGTAGCAAATTGTTCCGTCAAGCAAAACAAGCCTACATTAAGGCTGGACAGTACGCTTACAGAGATAGACGTAACAAAAAGCGAGATATGCGAGGGCTGTGGATTATTCAGATCAACGCCGCTGTTCGAGCCCACGGTATGCCTTACAAAGACTTTATTTATGGCTTGGTGAAAGCCGAGATCGGTTTGAACCGTAAAGTTTTAGCTGAATTATCTGTTAAAGCTCCAGATGAATTCGAAGCTGTGGTTGAAAAAGTAAAAAAAGCTCTTGCTGAGGTTGGCGCCAAGGCCTGATAAAGTTTTCGCTAATATTTTAGGTTAAAAGATGCGCCACCATGGGGAAACCCCTTGGTGGCGCTTGAGAGCGAATCGTTGAGTTCAGGAATCGCTTGAGCGAACTTCTTCGCCAACACTAGCCCAGTAGGCCCCCGTTATGAGCAATATTCCGGCGGCAGCTACGGTCGTCATGAAAGCGTAGTACGCCGACGTAACTGCGTCGGGCTGGCTTGCAAGGAGGCCAAACCACCGATTGGATGAGAGATACCCGTAAACGAGTAGTCCCGCAACCAGCCCTGGCCAGAACAAGTACGAAAAGCTCAGCTTGTAACGGGCATGAGCATAGGCCGCCACCCAATATCCTGCCATGAAGAGGGCGACTAATACGAGCAAATCTGTTGAAACCATCTATGAACCTCCGCGCCGGGTAATATATTTCAACCCAAGCGTTATGGACGGAGCTTACCAGAAGTACTCGAGAAAGTCAATAGTTTTAGCGGCGAAAACGTTGGGTTATATTCCCCCAGAACCTCTGGAGAGTAGTTTTTTCTAATCTCGGTCCGTGTAATCTCCAGAAGAGTAGGTAGGTAATAGCAATTAATGCTAGATAAATCATGGCTTCGGCTCGGACTATTCCTTCACCAAAGTCAGCCTTAAGAGTTTTTATTAGTAATTCTCCTAGGAAGAATGCTTCTGTAGATAAAAAGAAAATTACTCCAGAAGTTAAGCGATCTTTTAGATATACATAAAGGAGAACTCCAAAGACAATTATTGCCCATATGGAACTAATTAAATCTATTGGAAGCATACCGTTAATAGCAATCCAACTTTCTGAACTTCGTCCGATAGTACAACTAGATAACTGACAACCTATTTTTCCGATAGCCCAACCAACTAAGAATGACAAACTTAATGCGTCTATTACTTCCCAGGTAGGTTGACGAGCTTTTTTATTGAAACGCAAAAAAGCATAGAATCCTATTAGGATTCCCCCTAGAGCTAGTAACCCACCTTGCCAGAAGTAAAATACCTGCCAAAAGTTTTTAAATTGTTCCTGGTAAGCAAAGTAGTAGGTAAGCCGAGCTCCGATAAGGGCAATAATTAACGTATAGAGTACGGTGTCAAAAAGATGACTCGTACGCATTTTACGGTGCTTAAGTATTCTAAAGAGTACTATTCCACCAATAAGCGCTCCTAGCGCAATAAATGTTCCAAAAGAATATAACTTGAACTGCCCCACCTCAAACAAAACCGGTTGCATTACTTTTAAGGGTAGTGAAAAAGCTCATTGTGGTCAATCTGTCTTTAGAAAGTAATTTCCATCAGGTATGATAACCATAAGTTTCGGGCAATTAGCTCAGGGGTAGAGCACTTCATTCACACTGAAGGGGTCGTAGGTCCGAATCCTACATTGCCCACCAAAGTATACTTTTTGCAGAAACTGACTCGGCCGCATTGCGCCATACCTCCTCCATTGCGTCCTCGCATATAGTTTGACAAGTGAGCGAATTTTAGAGGCAGAACATCTATGCACACTTGACAGAAAATGGTAGTATTATCTCGTGTCCATGAAGCGTAAGCTTTGTTCGGCTAAGGAATTCCATATGCCGAAAGTGGACACGAAAAAGCGCCGTCACAACTTACGTGGCGGTCTTTTTGTTTTCTTGTCGCTTTGTTTCATCACGCTGTGAAAAGTGACGTTTCCGGTTCCGACCTTTCTTAAGATTACTGTTACTCGTGTGCTTTGCTTTCCGACAGCTTCTCTTAAAGCCCAATACTCAACGGACTTGTTAGCACTCTTTACATAATCCGGTGGAGTGTATTTATAAACGGATTTAGCGTTCTTAATTACGGGGATAACTAAAGGAAGTAAACCCATTCGGTACGTATATTCTTTAACTGATCGTGACTTGCCAAACCCGTCGTACTTTAAGTGATGGAATCCTTTGGAATTAAAGATAATATCTGTTTTAAGACATGGGCAATAAACGCTACCTATGTTTTTATACCACGCACGTCTTTCGTTTAGTAAGTCTTTATAGTTAGCCATTAATAAAACAATTTTACCAATTTACCAAAATCATATCTTGGACTAAACTTACGACCCAGCACTGTATGCTCATCCAGAGACGGAGGCGGCGCCACCTTATTAGCTATCTTAAAATACTTTCGAGTAATGACCAGGATATCCCACATTTTATACATTCCATTAGCTACCCGTTTTCTCTATACTGTTCTAAATGAGCAGATTCGGTCCTTTTTGGGAAATTTTAAAGGTTGTGGCGATAGTTTTCGTCTCAGCAATTATCATTAGGGGCTTTGTTGCTCAACCTTTTATTGTTGAGGGGTCTAGTATGGAACCAGATTTCCATAATGGAGAATACTTATTAATTGAAAAACTTGGTTACCATCTTCATAAACCGGTCCGGGGAGATGTAATTGTATTTAAATATCCAAATAACACTGAAGTTAATTACATAAAAAGAATAGTTGGCCTTCCTGGTGAAACAGTGCGAATCTTTGAAAACCAAGTTTTTGTTAATGGTAAGAAACTGAATGAAAGTTACCTTTCACCTGATGAAAAAACTATCGTTAGCCAAAGTCCTGAGACTCCCTATGAAGTCGCGTTAAATAGTGAGCAGTATTTTGTAATGGGGGATAACAGACAGCACTCCAGTGATTCTCGTGAATGGGGACCGTTAGGAAAAGAATTTATTATTGGAAAATCTGCTCTAGTGCTTTACCCACGACAGAATTTCTCTGCCGTTGCTTCACCTAGTTACTAGAGGTTACTTTTTGATAATTTGTTTGTCTTGGCTCTCTTGAGCTTTTTTCTTTATCCACTCCAAGACGGCGTCTAAGCCTTCTCCTGTTAGAGCCGAAGTCACTAACTGATCAAATTTTGCGATGTGGTGGTGGAACGTTAGTGGTTTGTCACCAAGCAAGTCAGATTTATTAAAAACAACTAATACTGGTTTTTGTAATTTGTTGGCAAAGTAAATTAAATGTAGATCTGCTCTTGTTGTGCCTTCTTGGGCATCAACAATTACTATTACAATATTAGCGAAGTTGATTGCAGCTAGGGTTCGTTTAACACTAAATTTTTCAACACCTACATCAATTTTTCCACGACGGCGAACTCCTGCGGTATCTGCTAGTAGAAGTTCCTTGTCACCAATTGTTAATTTGGCCGTAACAATATCTCGCGTTGTACCAGCTACCGGACTAACTACGGCCCTATCTGTTTTAGTTAAGGCGTTTAATAGGGTAGATTTTCCAACGTTTGGTCTACCTACTAATGCAATTACTGGTTCGTTACCAACAACCTTGGCTACATCCCCGGTTCCCGGTAGAGCCTTGCAGATTGCCTCCAATAAATCTCCTACACCCTTACCGGAAACTGCCGAAATCTTATGGAAAGGCAGTCCTAAGTATTCTAAATTAGTAATTTGTTTTTCTACGGAAGGAGCGTCAACTTTGTTACCGATCAACCAAATAGTTTTACTAGAACGAAGTTTGTCTAAAAACTGTTGGTCCTGTGGCTGCAAACCTTCTCTGGCGTCATAAACAAACAAAATTAAATCTGCTTCCTCAACAGCTGAGAACATTTGGGCTCTAATACCACGGTACAGTTCAGATTTATCATCTACTAAACCTCCGGTATCCACAGCCGTAAAACAGCTACCTTGCCAGTTAACGTCACCGTAAACCCGGTCTCTAGTAGTAGACTCTTCTCTAGCCGTAATAGCTTGTGGAGTACCAGTTATACGGTTAAAAAGAGTCGATTTTCCGGCATTTGTTGGGCCGATTATCGCTACTAGCGGTAATTCTTGGTTTGTAGATATTTGATTATTCATTGTATGTGACTTAGTAATAGTAGGTAATGCTCTATGCTCAAGTAATTGTAAAACAAAGAACTCAAGTACAGGAACTAACCTACGCTCTAAGCGCCCAAATTGTACCTTACGTGAAGGTAGGAAGTCTAGTCCTGGTACCTCTTCGAAGAAAAGAAGTTAAGGGTGTGGTAGTAGGATTTAGTCGTTCTGTGCCTAAGGAAATTAAGGGTAATATCCGGGAAATTATAAAGTTAGACAAGAATACCTTGGTTTTTTCTTCTTCCCAGATTGAGGTAATACATAAACTTGCCCACTATTATGCGGCACCACTTGCAGAAGTAGCGTTCCACGCTCTGGATCTGCCGCAAGTATGGCCTGAAACTAAAAAAGTTAACTTTATTAAGCCGTTAATTATGACAGGGCCCTGGTCGCAACGACGAGATGCTTACGAGCGTATTATCTCTAAATCTACAGGTAAGGTTCTACTAATATTCTCCCAAAACTCCTATGTCGAAGATTTCTACCAATTTGTTCCAGATTCTATCCAAAAAAGTATTCTTAGGTACGAAAAAGAAAAAAGTCAAAAAAAGTTGCTTACCACCCTTAGTAAATCTGGAGCGAAGGCTATTATCGGAACGATGGGGGAGGTTTTCTTTCCTCTTTGTTCTGGTGACACGATCGTTATCGATCAGCCCTACCACGTTGGTTCTAAGAGCCAGTTAAGGCCCTTCATGAGCTCGAGGCACATTGGTTTGTTACGGGGGGAGATTGAGGGATTGCAAGTGGTTCTAGGAGATAGCATCGTTTCACCGGAGGATCTTTTGGCAGTTAAAGGAAAGAAATTTAGATTAGTATCTTCCAAACTCTCTAGCCAACCTTTGAGTATTCTTGATCGTCGAGGCCAAACTGAGGCGATCGTACCTAGTCTAATGGAAGAAATTGGGAATTCTGTAGCGCATAGAGACAAAATACTAGTTTTAGTGATGGCTCGTGGTTGGGCTTCGGCGCTTGTTTGCCAGGAATGTGGTTACATTTTTTCTTGCGAAAATTGCCATCGCACCTCGGCTGTTTCTAGGCAGGGTCTGCGCTGTTGTTATTGTGCAACCGAGAGGGAAGCACCGAAGACCTGTCCTGCTTGTAGATCTGAAAACTTAAAGCCAATCGGTGAGGGTGTGTCTGCTGTTAAAAACTACCTTTCAAGTAAGTTTAAAAATATTCATATACAGGAGTTAAGTAGTGATAAGCCGTCTCTAGAGCAAAAAACACAGGTAGTAGTAGCGACAGAGAAGATTTTTAGTTTTCCTAATATTAAATTCGATAAAGTCTATATTGTGAGTGCGGACAGATTGCTTTCGGGTACCCATCTTGATGGTGCCTGGAGGCTACTTGGATATTTGATTGAGTTACAAAACCGTTCAAAACAAATTGTTGTCCAAACATATTTTCCAGAATCTAATGTTTGGACATCTGCTGCTATGGGTAATGTTCGACCATTCTTTGCGCAGGAGCTAGCTAATCGTCAACAACTCAATTTACCGCCTTACGGTGCAGTTGTTGTAATTCGTGGTAGCTCCAGTACAACTGAAAAGCTTTTCAAACAAGCTGAGAAAATTACAGATGAAATTTTAAAAATTCTACCTAAGGCAGATATCTCGTTTCCTGAAATTGATGACCGTTCCGGGGGATTGTATCACGGTCGATTTACCGTTTACCTATCCAAACAACCGCAAAATACTCTCAAGAATAAATTGGCCACAACTCTTCCGCCAGCTTGGCACTTGGACATCGATTAGTCTCGACAACTTCAACCTGTTAGGATAGAATTACACAGCATGAAAAAAGTCCGTGTTATATACGACCCGATACTACGTCAGGAAGTTAAACCGGTAACGGTTTTTAATAACGAACTAAAGGAGCTCTCGGAAGAGATGCTTTTAGTAATGCATAAAAATATTGGTATGGGGTTAGCGGCAAACCAACTAGGAGAAGATAAGAATTTATTGGTTGTTGAATACCGCCCGGTAAAAGACGACAACGATTCTAAGCCAATTCCTCCTATGGCACTTTGTAATGCCAGAATCATAAAAATTAGCCAGGAAACCAATACTAAAATTGAAGGTTGTTTATCCCTACCTGGATTAGAACTACTAGTTACGCGTCCAAGTGGAGTTACGGTTGAAGCACAAGACTTAACTGGAAAACCAGTAACTATCAAGGCCAAAGGATTATTGGCTAGAATCTTACAGCACGAGGTAGATCATCTAGATGGCATTTTATTTACAGATCACGCTCAGGGCGTGAAAAACATTCGTAATTATAACTGGGCCAATATCGTGTTCTTTGGTTCCGATGAATTCAGTGGTGAAGTACTATCGGGATTGATTAACTCAGGTCTTAACGTAGTCGCTGTTGTTACCGAAACAGATAAACGTGCTGGTCGAGGTGATAATACTGTTGCTCCGCTAGTTAAGGAACTTGCTAGTAAACTTGAGATTCCTGTTATACAGCCAGAGAGCAAAGAGGAAATTACCTCTGTATTAAAGCAGCTAAATCCGGACTTGGTAGTACTAGCTTCTTACGGCAAGATACTGCCCGAGGAAGCTCTGGAAATACCAACTTACGGAGCACTTAACGTTCATCCGTCACTCTTACCGAAATATCGTGGCGCTACACCTTTACAATCCGCCATCTTAGAAGGCGAAAAAGAAACTGGCGTAACAATTATGAAAATGAATAAGGGCGTAGATACCGGGGAGATTGTTAGTCAAACAACCACCCAAATCTCTGGTGAAGATACATTTATTTCTTTACGTAACCGACTTTCAAGTATTGGTTCGCAACTATTAATTAAGTCCATTCCAAGTTACCTTTCTGGACAGGTTAATCTCCGGCCTCAGGGAACAGACTCAACCCAAACAAAAAAACTTGTTAAGGAGATGGGGGAGATAGACTGGAGCGAATCTGCGCCACAGATAGATCGACAGATCAGAGCTCTTAACCCATGGCCAGGAACATTCACTTTCATTGGGGATAAAAGATTAAAGATTTTAGACGCCGTACTCGTTGCCGATAAACTTGCGCTCAAAGTAGTTCAGCTTGAAGGAAAAAACCCAACTAGTTGGTCAGAATTCGTTCGAGGCTACGAACAACAGTTGAAAAATTGCTCCTGGTACAGTAAAATATCCTAATGCTAGTTGTAAGACTCAAACGGATCGGAAAAAAGAATAAACCTGCTTACCGTATTGTCGTGGCCGAGCATTCAAATGCTGTTAACGGTCCTTTTGTTGAAGACTTGGGTTTTTACAATCCTCACACAAAAACTTTTTCCATAGATAAAGAAGCGGTAACTGGCTGGATGAACAAAGGCGCAAAGCCTTCTAATACTGTTGCCCGTTTACTGGAAAAAGAAAAAATTAAACATAAATCTATTGTTGTTATTAAGTACAACAAAGCTCCTAAGAAAAAAGTTGAAGAAAAAGCTGCTCCAGTAGCAAAGCCAGAAGC
>JAUSEP010000030.1 GCA_030650195.1 Candidatus Berkelbacteria bacterium
TGTGGGGTCTGCGGCTGTCTCGTCACGGCGGAAAGGCGAGTCAAGACCTATCCCCAGACCGGCAACACCCGAATCTACACGTACTATCATTGCACCGGCAGTAAAGGATGCCCAAAGACGGCGGTTCGTGAGGAGTACATCGAGGAGCAAATTGACTCGGTTCTACGGTCGTGCAGACTCGATGACAGCTTCAGCCAAGCGCTCGAATCAGTGGTACAAAGAGAACATCAGGAGCTTCCTGGCAATGCTCAGAAGATCGAATCGCAGCAAGAACAGTCAGTTGCCCAAACGAAAGTAAAGCTTGAGAAGCTGGTGGAGTTACGGCTGCAGGGCGAAATCGACGCGACGGAATTCCAGACTCACAAGGCCCGGCTCCAGTCGGAGGTCGTTCAACTCCAGAGTTCTTTGGAGAGCTTTCACAGAAAGGCGTCCGTGGTTGACGCGACCTTGGCCAGTTCCGTGCTTTTTGCCACGACCGCCTATCGGGATTTTGAAGGCGGGGCCGTTCAGACTAAGCGCTGCATTGCCAGGGCACTGTCCGAAAACTACCTTCTCACTCTGGGAAAGCTGTCGTTTCAGCCTCATCCGCTACTTGAACAATACCGAACCTTCGAACCACCAGAGAACGGCCCCGATATGGTAGCAAGCGGTGCCAACACGGGCAACAATCCCGAACTGTGCCGGAGGTGGGAGTCGAACCCACATGCTCTTACGAACACGCGCTTTTGAGGCGCGCGCGTCTGCCATTCCGCCACTCCGGCAATACGGCTTAATTTTAGCAAAATATAAGGTAAAATTACAGGTAAGGGCCGGTAGTTCATCGGTAGAACGCCTCATTCGCATTGAGGAAGTAGTGGGTTCAATTCCCATCCGGTCCACCAATCCGAGCTTTTTGTTCCAGACGCCTCGGCCACATCGTTTACCTTGTGGTCCTACTCACTCCCGGACTGTATCCAAAATCGGCAATCGGCATTGATAAACGCGCCTAGAACGGTTATTATGCAACCCATCGATCACCGTCGTGACTTAAAGTAACGTCGTGTGATAATCGCGCTCATTTTACGATAGATAATCAGCTACGGAGGTAGTTCTATGATTCGCTTACTCGACATTCCGGTTGGGGTGACCATCGGTCGCGCCACACGTCCATTGTATTTCCAGCCAGGTGACCACGAAGAATTGGTTGCTCAAATTGAGGCTGGCCTTGACGAAAAGACCCCGAGTGATGCAGCCGAGATTCTCTTGCTGGTGGCACTCTCTGACGAGCTAGACGCAATGCCGTTCTCCCACGAGAACTGGAAAGAACGGTGTGAGCAGTGCGCTAACTGGTGTCGCCGCGCCCATTCTCTTTGTCGCGAGTCAGACCCAACCATGGCATTAAGGGCTGGAGTTCTACTCTTTGGATTTGAAGCAGCCCTGCACTTCAACCCTTCCTGGGATGAAGTGTTGCGAGGGTGCAAGCAGGAGAACTACCCCTATCTTGAGGTCGATGGGAACACAAGTGGCGACGTTGAACTGCTTAAGGCGATTGAAGTCGCTGAGGTTCTTGTCTCAACGCACGTATCCCGATTCATGTTCAAGTTCGTGTACGATCCTACCCTTAGCGATTCGGAAGTTCGCGAGTCATGCAAGTCTGTCGTTGAAGGGACCATCAACAGTCGGGCTCAAAGGATCTGGGAGTGGTTCGAATACACAAAGGAACAGGGACTATTGACCGATGCTCTTGCGAGTCGGTCGTTTGCCTTCATGTCCAAGCTGACAAAGGTCTCGGAGGCGCTGGCAAAGGTGGCGGGTTTCGAGAACTCGATCATCGATCTACCCTCGCTGAACTAACCTAGATGCGCCTAATGGCGGAAGCAACAAAGCTTCCGCCATTTTTCTAATTAATGACTTCAGTTAGTTCCCTTATTCTCAGGGCAACTAGTCCGTGGTTATGTCGAAAAAGTTGCATCTTCACACCCTTCTCAAAATCCACCTCTAGTAGTACGCTGAATCTATGTCAGAGGGGCAAATTGTTGTTGAAGACCCACAAAATATGCTGGATAAGATTTTGGACTTGCCAGACCAACTGGAAAAAGCCTGGACAAGTATCTGGACCAAAAGCCTACCTATGACTGGTGATAGTTTCGATAAAGTAGTAATTGTTGGTTTGGGTGGTTCCGGAATCTCTGGATCATTATTTTTAGACTTATATGGTAGGAAGTTAGCTAAACCTGTTACTGTTTGGGCAGATTACGGTTTACCTGGTTGGGCTGATAGTCGAACTCTTTTAGTTGCAGTGTCTTACTCTGGGGATACGGAAGAAACCTTAGATTCGGTTAAGAATGCGATAGAAAGAAAATCTCCAATTATTGCGATTAGTAGCGGAGGCAAACTAGAAGATCTAGCTGGTATAAATGGTTTTACATTTTTGAAAGTTGATTATAAAAGTCCGCCCCGAGCAGCTCTTGGATATCTTTACGGATCTCTACTAACAGTTATGACAAAACTTCAGCTTACGGACCTGACTGAAAAATCTTACTTCCAAGCCGTGGATGAACTGAAGAAATCTATTTCTCAAAAAACATTTCCTTCTAAGGCCGAAGAGCTAGCAGTAACCATCAATAACAAGGTACCGATTATTATGGCCTACCCCCCACTTGCTGCTGTGGCTAAACGCTATCAAAACCAGCTAAACGAAAATAGTAAAACCTTTGCTTTAGCTGCAACCTTACCCGAGGCTTGCCATAACGTAATTGTTGGAACTGAATATGCAGTCCCTGAAAAACTATTAGTTCTGTTTCTTGAATCCCAATATGGATTCTCACGTAATATCGCTCGTAAGAAAGCTATCGAAAAAGTTCTTGGACAAAAAGATGTACCAATGGTGCCACTTTCTGTAAAATCTGGTTCCCCTCTTGCCGAGCAACTCCTGTTTTTACATTTTGGAGATTTGCTTAGCTTCTTTTTAGCGGGAGTGTACGGGGTAGACCCCACACCGGTAGAAGTGATTACTCTACTAAAAAGTGAGTTAGCAAAACTCTAATGTCAAAAATCTTTCGTATTTGGGGGGACATTATTCACGACTCTCGAGGCGATCCTACGGTTCAGGCCTCGGTTCAAACCGACAACAATATCGTAGGTTCGGCTGCAATTCCGGCCGGTGCTTCAAAAGGGGTATTTGAGGCCTCGATTGTTGAGGCTAGCCAAGCCGTTAAAAATATTACCGACCTAATAGAACCGGTTTTACGTGGCGTTGACGTAACAGACCAGAGACTTATAGACCAAAAGATGATTGACCTAGACGGTACTGGAAACAAATCCAGACTTGGAGCAAATAGCATTCTTGGAGTTTCTATGGCTGCGGCTAGGGCTGGTGCTAAAACAACAGACCAGGAGCTCTATCGCTATATCGCTGCACTAGATGATCGAAAATCTTTTGCGTTACCGATACCAATGTTTAATCTCATTAATGGTGGTAAACACGCAACCAATAATCTAGATATCCAAGAGTTTATGGTGGTGCCAGATCGTATTAGCGGTTACCACAATCAGCTTTCGGCGGGACAGTTAATTTTTACGACCTTAGGGCAAATTATGGATGCTGATCATATTAGTCGTTCTTTTGGCGACGAAGGCGGTTATGCACCTAACTTAGACACTAATGAAATGGCATGTGATTACTTAGTTCGGGCAATAAAAGATTCTGGGTACAAAAAATGGGAAGAAGTTTCCTTGGGAATGGATGTTGCTGCCTCCAACGTTCCGCCAACTTTTGACATGACTCCAAGCCGTTACTTAGGATTTTTAGAAGACTTCCCTATTCTCTCGCTTGAAGATCCTTTTCCGGAAGAGAGTTGGGAGGATTGGTCTAAATTCTTACTTCAAATAGAGAAATCCGTTGCTACTGATAAAAAAATACTATTAATCGGGGATGATCTGTATGTTACCAACCCCCAAAGACTACAAAGAGGAATTGATGAAAAATCCACGAACGCTATTTTAATAAAGCTTAATCAAATTGGTTCAGTTACCGAAACCATGACGGTTATGGAAATGGCACGGGCTGCTGGTATGGTAACAATTGTTTCGCATCGTTCTGGTGAAACGCTCGATGATTTTATTGCTGATTTTGCGGTTGGTATGGGAGCGCAATTTATAAAATCCGGCGCCCCTAACGAAGCCCATCCGGAAAGAATGACTAAATACCGAAGACTTCTGACGATCGAACGGCAATTGTTAACACCGCAATAAGATGCGACCAAAACCTATAGTTCTGGCGGTTATCGATGGCTGGGGCGTTGCTCCACCGTGGGGCGGTAACGCTATCTCGCTAGCTAAAACCCCCTTCCTCAACAGTGTTAAACAAATTTTTCCTTACTCTACCTTAGAAGCCTCAGGTGAAGCAGTTGGCCTACCAAAGGGAGAACGCGGTAATTCAGAGGTAGGACATCTAACCATAGGCTCAGGGCAAGTCGCCAACGAGTCCTTACCAGTAATTAACGCTTCGATTACAGACCGAACTTTTTTTACTAACCCCGCTTTAGTTGAAGCTTTTGATCGCGCAACTAAAACTGGTAAAGCAGTACATATTCTTGGTCTTGTTTCAGATGGCGGAATCCATAGTCATATCGACCATCTTTATGCCCTGTTAGATATGGCTACTGAACGAAAGTGTACTAATATCTGTATTCACGCCATCACCGATGGTCGAGATACCGCACCGTTTGTATCACAAGAACATTTATCACGTCTAAATGAAAAGTTACGACAAATTGGTTTTGGGAGAATTTGTACTGTATCCGGAAGGTATTACGCTATGGATCGCGATCATCGATGGGATCGAGTTGAGAAAACATATCGGGCAATGACAGAAGGGGTTGGTCCAACAGCTAGAACAGCTGAAGCGGCTGTCGCCACCTCTTACCGAGATGGGTTTTCTGATGAGTTTATTATTCCAACAGTTATTCAGGGTGAAAACAATAGTTTCCAACCAATTACCGATGGGGACTCGTTAATATTTTTTAATTTCCGAGGAGATAGGGCACGGGAGATTACCCAGGCTCTAGTAAAAAAAGACTTTAGTGATTTTCACCGACCTAAGGTTGCACAGAATCTATACTTTGTGGGATTCACGTACTACCAAGAAGGTTTGCCTATCGTTGTGGCTTTCCGACCTCGTAACCTTACTCAACCTCTATCCGCTGTAATATCTGGAGCTCATCTAAAACAACTTCATGTGGCCGAGTCGGAAAAGTACGCTCACGTTACATATTTCTTCAATGCTGGATCAGAAAACGCTTTTCCAGGTGAGGATAGGGTTGTTCTTCCATCTCCAAAGGTTCCCAGCTACGATCAGGTGCCACAAATGGCAACAGCCGAAGTCGCCCAAGCTGTAATTAAAGGTTTGAACCAATATGATTTTATTATTCTTAATTTTGCCGCTCCAGATATGGTTGGACATACCGGGAACTTACGAGCGGCAATCCAAGCCTGCGAGGTAGTGGATGAAGCCTTGAAAAGTATCTATGAAGCAATGGATAAACAAAATGGATTGCTAATGGTAACGGCCGATCATGGGAACGTTGAACAGATGGTGAATCCAAAAACTGGCGAACCAGACACCGAACATACTAATAATCCGGTTCCCCTGTATCTAATTGGGGAACTAGCTAAAGGTTGGAATATTAGGGCAGGATCCCTTTCGGATTTAGCTCCAACAATACTTGGACTGATGGGACTGGCTCCGTCTTCTGAGATGACTGGAAAGAATTTAATTGTAGTTCCAGAAGTTGCACCAATCGCCCCAGCACCGTTGGCACAGAGCGCTACAGTCTAGATTATTTCTTGAGCTACATTTATAATGAGTTGCGAGAGATTATAAATATAGTAACTCATTAATAAGGGCCCATAGCTCAGTTGGTAGAGCGTCTGGCTGGCAGTCAGAATGTCGTCGGTTCGAATCCGTCTGGGTCCACTAACGTCTTCTAGAAGCAAAAATACCCGGTTTTCTAAAGTATTTTTGGTGTTCGATCGTAATCTTTACAAATAAAATTAAGGCTCTCGATACGATTGATCGAGAGCCTTTTTCGGAATTGGTCTAGCTGGGTTTAACCAGCCGGACCTCGAATTCGTAGGTTGGACGACCCTCACTCTCCATTCCCACGTCCATGAGGCCGTCGCCCAGAGCATCATTGCTGTTTGGACCGACGAAGATTCGTTGATTCTCACCTTCGCCGACGTAGTACGCCACCGCATTGCTCGACAAGCCCTTGGCTTGCGCAATCGCTGATTCCAGCGTGTCGTGGGTGTCTCCGACGATCTTTGTAATCGTGAGCCCCTGTACTCCTTTCTTCTCACCAACGTGTCCAATCTCCCATTTCTGGTCCATGTCTCGCCTCCTGCATTTCTGCTAGCAGCAGCATATCTGAAAAAAGCTAGTTAATCAAGGGTGTCGTTGGTATTTATTTAGACGCGCACTTCTAACAATACGTTCTATAGTGTCAAACCATAGTAAAAAGAGTTCGAATGAAACATCATGAAGGCCACGAAGCAAATCATGTCTTCCTGAAAGTAATCTGCCAGTCTTCTAAGTTGCCCGCGCGAAAAGAGCCGGCACAACCCTGTAGGTATAGCTTCCAAGTTCTGTAGAATCTCTGGCCATATTTTCCTTTCAGTTGCGGCCAATTCTTGCTGAAATTTTCCCACCACGCCATTAATGTCTTGTCATAATATGGCCCGATGTTTTCTATGTCTTCGATCATAAACAGTTTTCGAGAGTTCTCCGAAATCTGTTTCATGGAAGGAAGCATACCACCGGGGAAGATGTATTTTTCAATCCAAGGGTTAGTATGAGTGGTCGAGTAGCGGCCACCGATAGTCTGTAGAACAAAGATGCCGTTGTTGGCCAAACAGTTATGGACAATCTGAAAGTATTGGCGGTAATTCTTGTAGCCAACCGCCTCCAGCATTTCTACCGACACGATCCGGTCAAACTGTTCGTTTAAATCTCGGTAATCCATCAGACGATTTTCAACCTGGAGACCCCGGCAGAGCTGGTTGGCAAGTTTAACTTGCTCTTTGGATATCGTAATATTTACCACCGAAACCCCGTATCGCTGGGCGGCATATTTGGCCAAGCTCCCCCACCCGCCACCAATATCTAGAACTCTCATACCTGGCTTCAACTGAAGTTTTTGGCAAAGCACTGCCAGCTTTTTCTCTTGTGCCTGATCTAGATTACTGGCACCCTCCCCCCAATAAGCACAGGTATAAACCATTCGTTGATCGAGCATGACCTGGAATAGATCGTTACCCAAGTCGTAGTGCCTTCGGGCGAGGTGGTTGGCTTTTAGTCTAGTTCCGGAATTCAGCAGGTACCCAGAAGTAGCGTGGAACATCCAAGCAGGGTGCCTATACACATATTTGAGCAACTGGGCTCGTATGAGCTTGTCCACTAGTTGGTCGACGGCCGGGCAGTCCCACTCTTCGTTAACGAAACTATCTCCAATGCCCAGAATGCCGCTAAAGATCGCTCGCGAAAATGCCTTTTTATTGTTAACTGTAATATCCCAAGGACGATTGCCGTTGAGTTTTACATCCGCCTTGGCCAGTATTTTTTCCAGGAACTTCATGCCGGTCTAATCGTAACCGATTTCTTATCTCAATCGTCCATCGAGCATCGATAGCTTTCGGGTGGCGTAAGGGTCGAGGCGTTCGTCGTGGCTGACAACGATTATGCCCAACCCAGAATTACCAGCTGTTTTAAGTATCTCCATAATTTGCTGGCCATGAACTGTATCCAAGTTGGCGGTTGGTTCGTCGGCGAGAATAATCTTCGGGTCGTTAACTAGAGCTCTAGCAATGGCGACGCGTTGTTTCTCTCCACCAGAGAGAGACTCAACGTTGGCGTTGAGGCGACCAGACATTCCGAGTTGCTCTAGTCTGGTTACGGCTTTTTGGCGAGCTATTTTTGGCGATTCCTTGGCGGCTATTAGTGGCAGCATGACGTTTTCAACGGCCGTAAGAGCACGGATAAGCTTGAAATCCTGGTAGACGAAGCCGAAGGTTCTTAGTCGAAGTTTTGCAACCCGGTCATCACTCAGACCAGCGACGGGCTGGTCTAACACCGTTAGCGAGCCGTTGTCTGGTCTCATCAACAAGCCGAGTACTTGAAGCAGGGTGGTTTTTCCAGAACCAGATGGGCCACTTACGAGTATGAGTTCAGCTTCGCTCAACTCTAGGCTGATGTCTTTGAGTGCCGTGACGCTTCCTGGGCCGCTACCAAATTTTTTTGAAATATTTGAGGCAGAAAGCAGACTTGTCATTTGAACGCCTCTGATGGATAAACTTTGCTGATAAACCTAACCGAAGGAACCATGGAAAGTAGAGAGATTACCAATGACAGCCCGAGTGTCTCCCAGACCGCAGCAACCGTAAGAGAAATTGGGAAGTCTAGGAATCTTGGCATCAAGTAGTTGGCAGCTAAGGTGATGGCTAGGCCAATTACGAAACCAATCAGTACTAACAAAAGCGCTTGAACGTAGGTAATCATCGCAAGCGAACGGTTATTGAAGCCGATTGCCTTCATAACTCCCAACTCCCTTCGTCGCTCGTTAACAGAACTGTAAAGGACGATCCCAACAATTAACGTTCCCAGAATCACCGCAACTGAAGCCATCATATTAAGGATTGGCGCAAACGATTCAGCTTG
>JAUSEP010000035.1 GCA_030650195.1 Candidatus Berkelbacteria bacterium
TGTGGGAACAGCAAAGATGTCCATAAAAGAGTTTTGTCTTTTAGTCTTTGCTCTCTGTACCTCGAGTACCCTAAACCCAGCGTTGGCAAGTAAGTCTCTAATCTCAAGCTCTACATAATTAGAAAAGTGTTTTTGCATGCCTTGGTAGCGATCCTTGCCAACCATACCCTCACCCTCCCCCTCGGTTACTGATATGTATAGGATACCGGAGTCTTTTAGCACTCTCTTGAATCCCCTAAGTGTTTTTAAAGCATTAGTCTTAGGGAGATGTTGGAAGGATGTCATTACCCACAGACCGTCAAACATTTTTGGAGGAAACTCCAAGGTACGCATGTCCATCTTTGTAAAAGATGCTTTGGGTACCGACTTTTTGGCAAAGGCAAGCAATTTGGTTGATAGGTCCATGCCAGTCACTTCTAGATCATGGCTCGTAAAAAAAGCAACGTCATGGCCAGCGCCACACCCGACGTCAAGCACTCTTTTACCTTGAAGGTGGGCAATAAAGTAATCATACAAGTCTTGGTAGGGGGTGCGATCAACGTAATGAGTGACGTAGTCTGCTGCCAAATTGTCGTATGTAGCAATGGTCTGTTTTACGGGATCGTCCATAAGGATATCTTAGCTCTTTGCCCAAAGCACGGAACGCAAAAATTCATCTAAGTGTTCAACGGCAATCCCAGTTCCCTTAGCAACACAAAGCCGTGGTTCCTCTGCTAACTGGCACGGTACGCCAGTAACCTTAGTTAGCAACCCATCTAGATTTCTAATCATCGAGCCACCTCCTGTCATGATCATTCCCTTATCCATGATGTCAGAGGCCAACTCCGGTGGAGTTTTTTGTAAAACAGTCTTAACTGTTGCAATAATCTCTTGCAGCTCCTCCTGAACAGCATTGAGAACGTCAGACGAGTAAACAATAATAGATTCAGGTAATCCCGTCACAAAATTAGATCCTGAGACTTCCATCTGTAATTCTTTTTTCATCGGTAAAACAGTACCAACTTTAATTTTTACGGCTTCGGCTGTCTGTTCACCAATAACCAAGGAGTATTTTTTACGAATATATGCGGCAATAGCGCTATCAAAGCGATTACCACCAACCCTAACACTAGCCGAAGCTACAACGTCCCCTAGGGAAATAACTGCTACTTCAGTAGTTCCGCCCCCTATGTCGATAATCAAATGCCCCTCAGGAGCAGCTATTGGAACACCAGCACCTAAGGCTGCAGCAATTGGCTGTTTAATTAAATATGCATTTTTTGCTCCTGCGGCGATACAGGCATCAACAACAGCCCGGCGTTCTGTGGAAGTAACGCCAACTGGTACAGCAGCCATGATATCTGGTCGAAACAATCTTAAACGTCCAGAAACGCGGTTTATAAAGTAACGCAACATTGCTTCGGTAATTTTAAAACTTGCAATTACCCCATCTTTTAACGGATGGGCAGCATTAATAGATTCCGGTGTTTTCCCAAGCATCTTTCGAGCCTCTTCGCCGTAGGCAACAATTTTGTTATCACTTGCGTCTAAGGCCACAACAGCAGGCTCATCAATCACGATTCCCTTCTCTGGAACGTAAACAAGGATATTGGTAGTTCCTAAATCAACACCGATTCTTCGGAGCATAGTACCTGCATTCTACCTGTGAAAAGGAAAAATACAATCATCAAGACTTCTAATAATTTCAGCTACTGGGTGTACACTAGTAAAGATGGCGGTAAAACAAAAAAAGTTACTTACAGCCTTGGCTGGCACAACGGCAGTTTTAGCCTTTTTAATTATTTCAGCCGCCTCGGTTGTCTGGGCTAACGGTCTACGCTACAACACCTCAACTGGTTCGTTTGAGCAAACAGTCTTAATTGCGATAGATAGCAACCCACAGTATATTGGCGTGCTTCTGGATGGCAAAGAAGTCGCCAATCATATCCCTTACCGTGTTCGAAATCTTTTGCCCGGACACTACAAAATCGAACTAACAAAACCAGGGTTTCAAAGCTGGAAACAAGATTTTTGGCTCTCCAGGGGCCAGGTGGGTCTGATAAACGACCCAACAATGATCGCCAGCCAACCCCTGGTAACAACTGCCGAGTCACCGCTGATAACGAGCAATCTTGGAACTTTAGATTTTGGTCTCCAGCTTACTGGAGGCGAGCTAACTGACGGCGGTGAGATGATTACTAGATTTAGCCAAATCCCCCTTCAGGTTCATCGTTTCAACGAGTTCTATCTCTACCAAGCAGGTAACGATCTACGTCTTTTTCTAATTACAGGTTCTCAGGACTACTTAATTTACCGCTCGCAAGCAACTGAGAAGTTGCCTTTAGCTCTCTACCCATCAACCTTGCAGATAGCAGTTACCGATGGCTCGGTTACCAAACTAGTGAATCTAACAATTCCTGATTCTATCGCGCCGTAGTTAACTTTTCCCCAAGGAAGGGCTCGGTTGTCTGGGCTGGGCCGATGGGTCCTTCTGAAAGTTTGGCTGTAATCACTAATCTGTTAAGTGTTGTACCAACTGGATAGCAAGTTATTAACGTTAAGGTAGGTTCTGCTGTTCGCTGGAGAACTGTAAGGTCGGTGGGTTTAACAGTTCTGGTTTGGGTTACTTTATATATAAAACGGTTTTGACCGTACGGTAAAACAATCTCATCACCAATTATTAATTTATCCAAAAGTGCAAAGATAGTTTTATAAGATCCGGTACTCCATGGGTAATCTGATGAGTGTCCGACGATAACAACGTTTCCAACCTCACCAGGGTTGGCTGTACCTTCATAGCGCACTACTCCCTTTCTCAAGTTTTCGATTATCGCACCGAAACTTGAGTCGTATATTACCGGTGCCTGAATCCCAATTTTAGAGATGACTATTTCAGGATCGTAATTGACTATAGGTGCAGTTGGCGGAGGTACCACGATTGGAGGTTGGTTATCGGTAGTTCCTTTTGAAACGAAGTTCGCCCTTTGCCAAAAAGCAGGAGCGTTTAAAGCGTAGAAAATAACACCAAAAATAACAGCAAACCAAACACAGAAAACTAAACCACGTCTAGCTTGTCTCCAAGTCCTGGCTAGCGGAGTGTTAGATTTAAAAAGTTTTTTTAAATCTTTCTCGTTAAAGGTAACGCGTTGTAGTGGCATTTGTGCAGTAATTATACACTTCGACCGAACCTACTTCGAGAGCCACTGACCAATGAGATGACCCCTCCCTCCACCGGAAGCGGTGCTTAATTTGACTTACCCACGAGGGCGCAGCGCATTCCTCCCCTACCCCTCCTTCGCCGCACCCTCTAGGGAGTGGACAATAATTAGGTTCGAATCAGTATCAGAATGTTCTGCTATGATTGTTCTCGATGGCGGCAATAATCATTTCAGCTGATGATATTAAGAAGTCGCTCGATGACTATGACCCGAACAAATCTCACTTAGTTCATCGCCAGTCGACGCAACTTGCCGACAAATTATTTGCTAAAACAGTGAAGTCATCCGAATACGATACTATTGTTTTGATATCTGGAGGAAGCGCTTCCGGAAAAACTGAATTTGTCTCGGAATATTTAGCTGATCAACAGTCTATTATTTTCGATGGCACTCTCCCAAGTTTTGAAGGAGCAAGAATAAAAGCCGATCTAGCTCGTAGGTATCACAAACGGGTGTTAATAAAAGCAATTTGGCCGCGAGATATTAAGATTGCTTTTGCGGCTTTTCTTGAGAGGGAGCGAAAGTATCCTGATGAATTCTTCTACAAGACTCACTCAAGTTCACGAAAGGCGTTATTGGAAATTGCCCAATCCAGTCTAAATATTCCGATCGATGTTTATGAGAATGTCTTTACTGGCAAGACCCTGGCTTTTGAACAGATACTCTTCGAAGATAATAAAAAGTTCATTGATTTCATTGAGAGCCATCAGTATACTGAAGAAGAATTATTAAGGTTGATTACTAAAGAGAATGACTAAGAAATCCTTGCCGAAACCAAACCCGAAAAATCCGATCATCAACGAGTATGTTCGGGCGGTTAAGCGTGGCCTGAAGGCTCAGCATGTTGTTTCTCGACCAGATGGTTGGGCGGTTAAGACGGCTGGTGCTAGTAAAGATGGCAAGATTTTCATCACCCAAAACGAAGCCATAGAACAAGCAAAAAAAACAGCACGATCAAGAAAATCTGATGTTTTTATCCATGGCCGTGACGGTAGGATCCGAGAGCGTGTTTAGTACTGCCACCTTTCAACTAGGAAAGCTCGCAAAAGGTAGCTAACCGGCTTTCCCCAGCTACTAAGAACTAAACTACTTCATAGTGAGAATAGAGTGCCAACGATATAGCCATAGTGATCGTCTTTGACTTCCTCGCTATAACGATCGCAATACCTGTTAGGAGACAATGCGAGCAGGTTTCTCTTTAGGCTGGGGTAATTGTCACCGCGCCCTCATGGGTAAAAGCGTTGCCTCCGGTGGAGGACGGAGCCGTCAATTCTTCAAAAGTTCGTCTCGGTGCAGTCTCCTGGACAACATTCGAACCTTCGTTCAGGAGAACGACATTCAGTTCAACTACACCCTACCAGAACAGCCGAGGAAGCTCAATGCCGCTTAGAACCGGGCTTGACTTGAAAAGCGCGGATCCCCCCTGATGACATCGGAAAGGTGGTCAGTCTTCCAAGTACAACTCATCGACAAGTGAGCCGAGCGAGTCAATAGATTGAGAGATGCGACCTTCAGTTAGGCACATGCGCGCATGCCCGAGCTGTCGTTCCACTTCGTCCCAACCCTCAACTGGAAGGGCAGCGCCAATCGCACT
>JAUSEP010000026.1 GCA_030650195.1 Candidatus Berkelbacteria bacterium
GAGCAGGACTTTTGGTGAGAGCTCAATGATTTTTAATATTACTGAGCTTGCATCGATATATCACTACCCGTCACTAACCGTTGCTACCCCAACGATTGCCTGGGCAGGTTCAAAAAAGGGTGAGCCGCCAGCCAACCTGCCACTAGAAGGTACAATTTCACCTGATGAGTTGACGGTCTTTGGCCAGACTAATTTCCGTAGCGAGGTAAAACGTTTTGGTATTAAGAAAAAAGACCGACGACTACACATGTACATTATTGGTAAGACCGGTACTGGTAAGTCCACGTTGATGGAGAACATGATCATTGACGATATAACCGAGGGTAGAGGACTGGCAGTTGTTGATCCTCACGGCTCATTAATCGAACACGTCTTAGAGTTTATTCCTGAGCACAGATTACGCGATGTTGTTTACTTTAACCCAGCCGATCATGAGTTCCCGGTCGGCTTCAATCTACTAGAAAACGTTGACCCAGAGCAGAAGAACTTAGTTGCCTCTGGAGTCGTCGGTATTATGGAGAAAATCTTCGGTGAGGTCTCTTGGGGCCCTCGACTAGAGTATATCTTGCGCAACGTTATCTTAGCACTCTTGGAATATCCCAACTCAACTTTCATGGGCATAATGCGCATCCTGACAGATAACGCCTATCGTAGAATGGTTCTAAACGAAGTGAAGGATCCAGTCATTCGGGATTTCTTTATTAATGAATACGAAAAGTATGAACCCAAATTCCGTACCGAGGCTATTGCGCCGATCCAAAACAAAGTGGGACAGTTTCTGTCGGCTTCAACGATCCGTAACATTGTTGGACAACCCAAGTCAACTGTTGATATTCGTCAGGTGATGGACGAAGGCAAGATTTTACTTTGCGACCTTTCAATCGGCAAGATTGGCGAAGATAATTCAGCACTTTTGGGGTCTATGCTAATTACAAAAATTCAGTTGGCGGCAATGGGTCGGGTAAATATAGCCGAGGACCAGAGACGAGATTTCTATCTATATGTAGATGAGTTTCAGAACTTCGCTACTGAATCTTTCGCTACGATTCTCTCGGAAGCTCGCAAGTATCGACTTAATTTGGCGATGGCCAACCAATATACCGCCCAGATGCCAGAGAGCGTCTCTAATGCTGTTTTTGGTAACGTTGGAACGATGATTAGTTTCCGTGTCGGTGCACAAGACGCTCAACTGTTAGTTAAGGAGTATGAGCCAGTTTTTGACGCCAACGATCTAGTAAATCTGGATAATTATCAGATCTACTTGAAAATGGCTATCGACGGTGTGACTGTACCCGCTTTCTCAGCAGGAACCCTACCCCCACGATCCGAAAAGACCAACCTAACCGAACAGATTATTGCTAACAGTAGACAGATGTACTCTCGTCCAGTCGAAGAAGTAGAGGACTACATCACTGAATGGTCCACGCCAATAAATTTGTCAGATCCTTCTAAGCAACCGAT
>JAUSEP010000027.1 GCA_030650195.1 Candidatus Berkelbacteria bacterium
GCCGACCCTGTCTCGCCCCAGTGCACTATGAGTGCATTGAAATCCAGAACATCAATGCGAGCATCGCTGTTGACGTCATATGGCTTCTGTGCTTCGGTAAGATTGGTCACAGCTGGCGGAATAGTGGTGAGCGTCGGCGGACCTCCACCACCGCCGTTATTACCGACTGAAGGAGCTTCAACGCTCAGATCCACGCGAGTGTAGCCACCGTTGGCAAACACTGCCGTTTGTCCGGAATCTTTACCGTCCAAATATAATTTAACAGTCTGACCAGCTCGACTTCCGCTCGAGTCTTCAACGAAGAATACGTTTGGCGAATAGCCATATTTACCACTCGTCACCGTGGAGCTCTCCACTACATCAGAGCCAATCTTTGCCTCAACAGTCGTACCGTTCGCTGGAGTAGTCCCGTTCGTATACGAAGCGGTTCCATAGAACTGGTGCGGCACGCTGGGCTGAGCAGCCGCTAGAGAAGGGGCCAACAGCAAAACTAAAACTATTGAAGATAGTATTTTCTCTTTCATAATTTTAGTTATGGATTTGGGACATTACCGATGGTGTAAATGCGATCATCGGTGAGCAATATCCAGAAACCTTCACCAGGATTGACTGTGCTGGCCTGGGTCAGATAGGAAATATTCTTTGAGCTATTGTTGTGCCCAATCAGCAATGTCTCGTTCCAATAGCCATCCAGATTGTTTGCGAAGGCGTTGTGGGCGGTTGAGTTAGACGTATTTTCTCGTTGATAGTATCCAACCAGATTCCAGCCTGCCTTGAGTGTTCGCTCCGGAATATTACTGTTGCCCGGTTCAACCAGATTCCCAATACCGGCAATGTTCGTTGTCGGTGCGGATTTGTAATCAATCCAATAGCCATACCCAGCGGTCATAGTGGTTAGATTGCTGGTGCCCGAGCCGTCAGGACGATAAACCGACCAACCAGTAGTAACGTCATATGCCCAAACTGCGTTAATGTTAGCGACCGCCGTTGCACCCAAAACATCCGCAATAGCCGTACTGGCTGACGGCACAACCGGCAGGGAGATTAAGTTCCAACCCGTGGTGAGCGCAATTGAATAAGCAGCCGAAGTAGTGAAGTGCCAGACCTTCGCTTCTTCCAGAGCATTGCCAGCTGTATCCTTAACGGTGGTTTTTATGGTCACCTGATACTTGGTGTTATTAGCTAACGAAGTACTTGGAGTAATCGTTAGCTTATTTGAATCATCGAAGGAAGCAGTTGCGGTAACCGTTGCTCCCCCATCAACTCGCAATTCAACATCACTGTCACCCGCTACGATTGCTTCGTCGAATGTAGCAGAAATAGTGGGACTGGCAGGAGAAATGCCAACGGCATTATCGGAAGGAGTCAACGAAGAAACAGTGATTGTCGGCGCGGAGGAGTCCTTGGTTATTCCTGTTTCGCTGTCAGTGCCTGTATTGCCAGCTGTATCCGCGTCTTTCAGATAGAGGGTGAATGTTCCATCAGCCCAAGCATTGAATCCGGTCAGAGCCGAAAGCGTCGTCGAACCGCTCGTGCAGGCGACCCAATCAGTGTTGTTTATTGAACATTCGGCAACAGTTGGAGTTGAATTGCTGTCATTGGTGAATGTAATCACCTTAGTCGCGTTCACTCTGCTATCTGCTGTTGGAGCTGTGATTGCTACAGCTGGCGCAGTTTTGTCGAACGTTACGTCACTACCGCTAGTCTTTGTAGATACTTGTGTTCCGGCATTTGTCGCGATATCGCTGAAGTTGATTGTGAATGGGACTACATCCTCGGTATCGCCATCAACCATTGTGTAGGTTGCAGTCCAATTAGTGCCAGATCCCGTGGTCGTAACCGCATCACCTGTAATTGTTACAGTGGGGGTAGAAGTAAGATTTTCGCTCGCAACAATTGTCAATGTGATTGTGTCGCCAGTTTTCGCCAAAGTTGTATTGGAGTTGTTTGACGCAATAGTAACTGTTGATAGTGTTGG
>JAUSEP010000028.1 GCA_030650195.1 Candidatus Berkelbacteria bacterium
CGCGTCCTGAGGGGAGAATGCAACTTAAAGACTTAGGAGGAGCTCATCTTCTAGATGACTCGTATAATGCCAACCCGCTATCGATGAAAGCAGCGTTTAATGTTTTAGCTAAACTTCCGGGACGTAAGGTAGCGATTCTTGGAGACATGCTTGAGCTAGGAGAAGGAGAAAAGAAATTCCACAGGGAAATAGGGGAGTTGGCCCGACAGTCAGCCGACTTGGTAATTGGAGTTGGGGATCTTGCCAAAGAATACGGTGCAACCAAACACTACTCAGATTCTGTTGTGGCTTCCAATGAAGTCTTGGGACTACTTGGACAAAACGACAGCATTTTGGTAAAAGGATCTCATGGGGTACATATGGAGTTAATAGTTTTGGCCATTACCAATCACTACAAGAACCATGGACTTTCTTAGTGGTGCGGACCTTTCATTGGCGAAAACTTTTTGGCTAGCAACGCTATCTTTCTTGGTAGCTATTTTATGGACTCCGCTTTTTACTGACTTCCTTTACAAGAATCGGTTAGGAAAGAAAATCAGACAAACTGGATTTGATGAAAAATCAGCTCCAATCTTCTACTCTTTGCATAAACACAAAGAGAATACACCGACAATGGGAGGGCTACTAATTTGGATTACAGTAGCGGTTATTACCGTCGTCATGAATTTAAACCAAGCTCGAACGTGGTTACCATTATTCGTACTAGTTGCAACAGGTTTAGTGGGGGCGGCTGATGACCTAATGAATATCTATGGTATTGGTCCCAATCGTGGTGGTCTTCGGTTTCGTTGGAAGTTGATTCTTTACGCCATTATCGCTTTAATCGGTGCCTGGTGGTTCTACTCAAAATTAGGGTGGAATGTCATCTCAATTCCGGGATTAGGACAAATGGAGATCGGTGCCTGGTATATCCCGCTGTTTGTAATTGTACTGGTCTTCACAACTTTTTCTGCTAACGAAACCGATGGTTTGGATGGTTTAGCTGGTGGCGTTATGGCTTCAGCATTTGCTGCCTTTGGTATTATTGCGATTGTTCAGGGGAAGCCAGAGTTGGCAGCTTTCTGTGGCACGGTGCTAGGAGCATTAATGGCCTTCTTGTGGTTTAATATCTACCCGGCCCGGTTCTTTATGGGAGATACCGGTGCCATGGCCCTAGGAATGACTTTAGGTATCTTAGCCTTCTTAACAGATACCGTTTTCATACTGCCCATAATTGGCTTAGTATTATATATCGAGGGGCTTTCGGCAGTAGTCCAGATATTATCTAAAAAACTCCGGCACGGTAAAAAGATATTCCTTTCTGCCCCGATCCACCATCACTTTGAGGCCAAGGGCTGGCCAGAGCCTAGAATAACCATGCGCTTCTGGATTATATCGGCGGTTTCCGCGATGACCGGACTCTTTGTCTTCCTGGTTAGCCGGTAATATGCCGCTAATATTCGTTACCAGCAGTACCAGTAAGCTGGCCGAACTTAGCTCAATCGTACCAAACGTTGAGCATCTTGAGATGGATCTACCTGAGATTCAGCATATTGACCCTAAGGTAGTAATTGAGTCCAAGATCAAAGAAGCCCTTAAGAGTCGTAAAGGCGAATTCATTGTTGAAGACACTTCACTGTATTTTGACAGCCTTAATGGTTTACCGGGACCGTTGATTAAGTGGTTTATGAAAGCTCTCGGTAACGAGGGGCTAGCCACGATGGTAAGGAAGCTTGATAACAGCAAAGCAGTAGCCAAGACACTCATAGGTTACGGAAAGAGCGCTACGGAGATAGAATACTTTGAAGGAGCTGTCGAAGGTATGATCGTTGAGCCAAGAGGCGCACAGGGGTTTGGATGGGATGCGATCTTTTTGCCCGATGGGCACGATAAAACATTCGCCGAGATGTCTCAAGAGGAGAAAAATTCGCTAAGTATGCGTAAAGTTGCTGCGATCAAACTCAGAAACTTTTTAGCTGAGCAATAGTCACGCTCAACCAGTTCTCAAGCGTTACCATATCTGGCATACTAACTCTATGCAGATTACTTCGTGGCAAGATTTTGCTGGAAAGAACGTAGCGTTACTAGGAGCCGGTATAGAAAATCTTGCTCTAATACCGCGTTTATTAGCTGCAAGTGCTAAAGTCACTGTTGCCGATCGGGGTACAAGGCCAGACTTTCCGGAATTAAACCCTAGGGTCAAGCTCGTGACTGGGGATAAATATCTAGAAGGCCTTGATCAGTACGACATCGTTTTTAGAATTGCTGGTTTACCGGTAGCGACTCTAGAGAAAGCGCTTAAAGACTTGAAAATCCGTCCGGTAGTCTCTTCGCCCACCGACTTGTTTTTGGCGCTATCTCCTTGCCAGACGATCGGTGTCACGGGTTCCAAGGGCAAGGGAACTACATCTACTATGATTGGCAGTATTTTAAAAGCATCTGGGAAGAAGGTTGTTGTTGTTGGCAACATAGGTCGCCCAATGTTTGATTGCTTCAAAGACTTAGAAAGGGACTCCTTTGCAGTAATTGAGCTTTCCAGTTTTCAGCTAGAAGACCTAAGCCATTCCCCCGATATTGCGGTCGTATTAGCGATTACTGAAAACGACCACCTTCAACCGCTCTCAAATCAAAACCCTAACTATCACGCTTCGGTTAACGACTATGTTGCGGCCAAAGCCCAAATTACAATGCACCAGTCGTCACAGAACCATCTTGTTTACGTTGCGGATAATGATTACTCCATTAGCATTGCCCAGGTGTCTAAGGCAAAAAAGACTTCCGTATCTCAAGCGTCAAAAGATGCTGACTTCTTCGTTGACCTGGCAGGTGTGGTCTGGAATGAAGGAAAGGAATTGGTTGATTTATCAAAACTAGGTCTCCGTGGCCAACATGTCTTTTTGAATACAACGGTGGCAACTGCAGTTTCAAAGATCCTTAATTGTCGGGAAGTTGATATAGCTCAGGGAATCGCCAATTTCCAACCGCTTCCGCATCGTTTAGAACAATTCGCGCAAATAAAAGGTGTTGTATATGTTGACGACTCGTATGCCACCGCACCAGAAGCGGCAATTGCCGCTATCGGTACTTTCGAATCTCCAATTATCTGGATTGCTGGTGGCTCGACAAAGGGAGCTTCATTTGACGTATTGGCACGCTTTATCGCCCAGTCCACAGTTAAAAAGGCAATTTTAATCGGACAGGAAGCTCCCAAAATCCAAGAATCTCTGACCCATTTTGCCCAGAACATACCAGTTGAAACACCTAAAACACTTGCCGAAGCAGTAAGGCTGGCTAAGAAGTCAGCTAAAGAGGGCGACGTTGTATTACTCTCCCCGGCATGTGCCAGTAAAGATATGTTTCAAAATGCTGCTGATCGAGGCGATCAATTTAAACAACTTGTGAAAAATGCACCTAAGTCAGTTTAAACTTCGTCGTAAGATTGACCCAGTAATACCGGTTCTAACACTGGCTTTATCAGTTTTTGGTCTGATAATGATCTTGTCGTCATCACAGATTCAGGCCGCAGAGACTACTGGAAATTCATACTACTTCTTCATTCGCCAACTAATAGCTTGGATTATTGGAGCCGGAGTTTTCTTTTATTTTATGAAAGTACCGTTAGAGAAACTCTATCATTACCGAAATGTATTTTTAGTCATCTCGCTCATTCTTTTGACGCTGGTATTCTTTCCGATTATCGGCCCGAAGGTTGCAGGGGTGCATCGCTGGATCGATATTGGAGTTTTGCGTTTTCAACCAGCCGAAGTCGTTAAATTACTGTTGATACTTTATTTTGCCGGTAATCTGGCTGCCAAAGAACGCGATGTTCAGGATCCGATCAAAACTCTCCTACCTTTTGTATGCGTTTTGGGAATTGTTGTGGGATTGATCATGCTACAACCAGATATGGGAACCGCTTTGGTCATAATCGCATCAACCCTAACCATCCTTTTCATCGCGGAAGCCAATATCTGGCAATATATAGCCTTGCTTATTGTCGGCGTTTTATTGCTACTACTTATTATCTATCAAGCTCCGTATAGGGCGTCACGTCTAACGGCTTTCTTAAATAAAAATAGCTCTCAACAGGATAAATTAGGTAGTGCCTATCACGGTAACCAGGCGCAGATTGCAATAGGTACGGGTGGGCTTTGGGGGGTTGGTTTTGGACAGGGGGTCAGCAAATATTCATTTTTGCCAGAGTCACATAACGACTCAATTTTTGCCGTCATTGCCGAAGAATTAGGTTACATCCGAACAATGATAGTTGTCTTAGCCTACTTCTACCTTGCCTGGAGGGGGTATTTAATTACCCGTACGGCTAACAGCCGGTACGTAAAATTACTTGCCGCCGGTATCACAACGGCTATCATCGGACAGATGCTAATTAACATTGGCGGTATGCTTGGAGTGCTACCGTTAACGGGCGTGCCCTTGCCTCTGATCTCATATGGTGGTACGTCTCTACTAGTGAGTATGGCGTTACTGGGAGTACTTACTAATGCCTCAAGAGAAACAAATGAAGAACGACCAATCAATAAATAGTCAAAAACCAATTCTGTTAGTTGGTGGTGGTACAGGCGGCCATATTTTTCCTTTGATAGCGCTCGGAGAGGAACTGGCTAGTCGTAATATCCCCTTTATTTTTGTAGGTGGTCGTTTGGGCAAGGAGAGCGAAGTTGTCGGTGAATACGGTTGGCCTTTCCGGGCTATAAGCGCAGGCAAGTGGAGGCGTTACTGGAGCGCTACGGCACTTCTACAAAACATTCTTGATTTAGGGAGATTTACAAAAGGTTTTTTTGAAAGCTTAAGCCTACTAATAAAAACAGATTCACAGGTAGTTTTTAGTAAGGGAGGCTACGTTGCTCTTCCCGTTGTTCTAGCCGCTCGACTTCTTGGTCGACGAGTTATCATTCACGAATCTGATTCAGTCATGGGAATGACCAATCGAATATCTGTGCGTTTAGCTTCAAAAATCCTTACGGCTTTTTCACCATCAGTTTTCCCTAACCACGATAGCCGTTTTGAGCAGGTTGGTATCCCGATCCGCCGAACTTTACGACAGGCCGCTAATCTACAGGGTGTCCGGAAGTCACGACCTTTAGTTCTCGTAATTGCCGGGATACAGGGCTCAAAGGCTATAAACCATCTTGTTCGCGAAGCCCTACCCGAATTAGTTCAGGTAGCCGATGTGGTCCACATTACAGGCGAGGCTGAGATACTTTCACATAAGACGATCGCTCAGGGATTGAGTAAGAAATTTCAGAACGCTTACCGCCCATTTGCTTTTATAACTCGAGAACTTCCGTATTACTTCCAGAGTTCTGATCTGATAGTTAGCCGTGCTAGTGCTACTACAATTGCTGAAGCGGCCCTATTCTCACGGGCGATGTATCTAATTCCGCTACCTAGCTCAGCAAGTGACCATCAGTTAACAAACGCTCTGCACTTACAAGCTGCAGGAGCGGCGGTTCTACGGGAGGAGAAAGTCTTAAACACCGAGAAATTCACTGAGGACATTAAGCGACTATTAGCTGATAAAGCCCAGCTACAGAGCCTCGGTACACGATTGAGTAAGTACTTCAATGAACAAGGCGCTGTCGGAAGAGTGGTTGAGATTATAACGAAAGGGGAAGCTAGATAATGGCCAAACAAACCGAAGCAAACAATCGGCTTCATTTCATAGGAATCAAAGGAATGGGTATGTCTGGATTAGCAATAATGGCACATGAGCTGGGATATGTTGTTACCGGAAGCGATACGGAAGAGGAGTTCCCAACTTCGGAAATTCTACGTCAGAGTAAAATCACTGTTTTTGACGGCTTTGATCCAGTCAATCTGAAGGACAAACCGCGAATTGTGCTCTCTGCCGCTTTTGGGGTAGAGAATCTAGAAGTTAAGGAGGCTAAGCGTCTCCGACTAGAGGTAAGAACTTTCTCGGAGATTCTCGGCGAGTTGATGGCCAAATTTGAAGGTATTGGGGTCGCTGGTGTGCATGGGAAAACTACTACCTCGGCATTGTTGGCGTTTATTTTACAAGAAGCAGGTTTTGCCCCGAGCTACATGATTGGTGCTCCGTATGTGCCTGGGCTACCCGCGAATGGTCATATCGGCCAGGGCAAGTACTTTGTAGTTGAGTCTGACGAATACAAGAAAAGCGAAGATAGTAACGAACCAAAATTCTTAGATTTCCCCCTAAAGCATGTGATTATTACTAGTATTGAGCTAGACCACCCAGATATGTACCAAACAGCAGAGGAAGTTTACCAAGCTTTCTATAGACTATCTATTAAAATTCCTAGAGACGGAACGATCATCGCCTGTATAGATTGGCCGTTGGTGCGTCGCTTGGTTAGTAGAAGGGTTGACAGGCCCTGCTTAACTTACGGACTCGATTCTTCCGCTCAATTTCAAGTTGTCGATATCAAGGAAGGTGAAACTATGACCTTCAGTATTCTCCATGAGGAGAAAAAGATCGGTCCCTTTACGACCAAGCTTGCTGGTGTACATAACGCCCTTAATGCTACCGCCGCAATCATTGTGGCTCAACACTTAGGGGTAACGGAATCTGTCATTACCAGGGCTTTACGGAAATTCATTGGACCGATGCGTCGCTTCCAGGTTTTGGGTGAGTACAACGGAGGAATAATTATTGATGACTACGCCCATCACCCAACGGCAATCAAGGCCGTAATCGAAGCTGCTCGTAAACGCTATCCAACCAAAAATATTACAGTTGTCTTTCAGCCCCATACGTACTCTCGAACAGGTAGGCTACTAAACGAATTTGCAGAGAGTCTACTCGGTGCTGACAAAGTAATACTTCTCAACATCTTCGCCTCAGCGCGGGAGAAATCTGGCTACGTTACAATAGAGGCTCTAATCAAAGTATTGAAACCACTCAAGCCAGACATGGAATACAGACCAACAACTGAAGAGGTAGCAAAACTATTAAGTGGCTCTGTCGATGGGGATGATGTTGTCCTGCTGCTGGGTGCGGGAGACGTTTACAAAGTTTACCAACAACTGTCCCGGGCAGACACCTAAAAGAATATGCTCGGAAGAATGTGGGGATATTCCTAAAATGCAAAGAGGTGCCAGAAACCCTAAATTATTTGGGAGTAGCTACGTAGTGCCGTCGAGCTCTAGCAAACAACCGCGTCTAGACAAGTCGTGGAGAGCGATATTGCTCGTTATTATTCTTGTCGTAGCGGTAATGTTGCTGGGACGCTTACCGGTCTGGCGCCTAAAGACAGTGGAGTTACTAGGAGATAAAAGTGAACATATCTCGACAGAGCTAAACGGACTGTTGGGCCAATCAATCTTTGCGTCCTCCGTTTCCAGAGTAATTAAAAAGACTCACAGCAACCTCGAGGTGTCTGAATTTATCTGTCGACGCGGCCTGCCGGCTACACTCCGCTGCACCCTAACCTTACGGAAACCTGAAATTATCTGGAAAACTGACGGAGCAGGATATCTAGTTGACAGTCGTGGCGTATTGTTTGCTGCCCAACCAGCCGACCAGACCGACTTGCTAGTAGTTGAAGACACCCAACGCCAACCTATAAAACTTGGGTCGATCGTTGCCAGTCCGGAGATTATCAGCCAGTATCGGCACCTTGTTGAATTGCTAGCCGCTAAGCAACTAGCTACTAAGACACTGTTACTTAACGAGTCTCTCTACCAAGTAACAGCCACCATAGAGCGAGCTGGTAAGAACCCGATTCAAGGTCTGTTTTTACTCTCAGGTGATGCCCTCTCCCAAGTAGAAGCACTTTCTGGCGTACTAGCCACAAAGGGGGACAGTATTACTGAACGGATAGACGTCCGAGTACCGGGTTATGTCTACACCAAGTGATGGCGGCCAAGAAATGGCAGGTGTTCAAACGCCGAGATAACCAATCTCTTCTAGAGCACTTGTGTCAAATCCGGCATATTAGTCTAGACGAGCTGGATATGGATTTTTTGACTCATCTTCATGACCCCAACCTACTGCCGGATATGAAAGTTGCCCGGGCCTTAATCGTTAAGGCTGTTAAAGAGAAATGGCCAGTAGCAATATTTGGTGACTACGATGCTGACGGCACTCCAGCCGCTGCCTTACTAGCAACGGTTTGTCAGCGCTTAGGCTTGATTTATGAGGTTTACCTACCAACCCGCCAAACCGGTTACGGACTTACAGATTCGTTTATAGACCCAATTGCCACACAGGCTAAGCTATTAATTACCGTAGACACCGGAGTGACATCGGTTGATGCCATCTCAAAGTTGAAGAACCTCGGTGTTAAAACAATTGTGCTCGATCATCATCTTCCACCAGTTGGCACTCTGCCACCAGCCGAAGCGATCATCGACCCGTTCCTCAAGAATTCTGCATACCCTTTTCCTAATATTTGCGGCTGCGCTCTAGCCTACAAATTTGCTTGCGCTCTCCAGAAAGATTTCCCTTCTCAACTGACCGAAGCCTTCCTGAAGTGGCAGCTAGACCTAGTAGCCATTTCAACGGTTGCCGACATGATGGAGATGAGAGGGGAAAACAGACCGTTAGTGGAGTTCGGTTTAAAGGTACTGAAAAAAACTCGCCGACCGGGTCTTGCGGCACTAATTCAGCTTGCGGGGTTGAACATTGACGAGCTAACCGCCGGATCGCTCGGATTTTCGATCGGGCCGCGTTTCAACGCTGCTGGACGCATGGGGGACAACAGACCGGTTCTGGATCTGCTTTTAACAACTGATCCAGTCCGAGCCAGAGAGTTAGCAGAACAAATTGAGTTACTAAACCGCGAGCGGCAAACTGTGGTTGAGGAAATTTTGTCCCAAGCAGAGGAGCTGATCTGGAGTCAGAACAAATCAGATGACTTTGTTTACGTTCTTGTGAAGGACGACTGGTCAACCGGCGTTATTGGCTTAGTGGCGGGAAAATTAGCTGAGAAATACTACCGTCCCGTAGTAGTTGGTAGCCGAAATGGGGGGCAAGTGGTCGCTAGTGCTCGATCGGTGAGTGACTACCCGATCATTGAAGGGCTAACAGCAACCAGCGTCCTACTAGAAAGATTCGGTGGCCATCGTCAGGCGGCAGGACTAGCGGTTGGATCTGACAAGTGGGATAGTTTTGCAACTGAACTAAAAAATCACGCCCGTAAGTACTTGGACGGAGTCATTCCTAAACCCCTTTTGAGAGCCGA